>CAIVND010000172.1 GCA_903907185.1 uncultured Acidimicrobiaceae bacterium | reverse complement strand
GATCTCGAACTTGTCGATGGCTGTGAGGTGTCCTGCGCCTTCGGAGAGAGCTCGCTGCATGTGCTCTGCTACTTCGTCCGCGGTGACAGCGGTCCGCTGCCTGAAGAGCTGGCCCATCTCCGCGACGACCGAGAGCGGCGAAATGTTCTCATGGTCGAGAAACTCCAGGCACTTGGACTTCCCATCACCTTCGAGGAGGTCTCGGCAAAGGCGGAGGGGATGGGAATTGGACGTCCACATGTCGCTGCCGTCCTCAAGGATCACGGTATCGTGCGAGACATCAACGAGGCCTTTGACCGATTTCTCGGAACCGGTCGACCTGGTTATGTGAAGAAATCTCGAATCACGATCGAACAGATCATTGAATGCACAGAGCGCTCGGGTGGGGTTTGCGTCGTTGCACATCCCTATTCCCTTCAACTTGAACGCCATGATCTTGAACGTCAAGTTGCTGAGTGGGCATCAAGGGGCTTAACAGGGCTCGAGAGTTACTACTCGCGCTATAGCCCCGAACTTCGTACAGAACTTGTCGCAATGGCAAGGCGTCATGGCCTGGTGCCGACTGGTGGCTCCGATTTTCATGGAAGCTACAAACCGGATATTTCGATGGGCACCGGAACCGGGGATCTCAATGTTCCCGACGAGGTTCTCGATGAACTCAGGTCTCGTCGGCCAGCATCCACCCAACCAGCCTGATTCTGTCCGCTCGGCGCCTGTCCATCGGCGTCGCGCTAGACCGCTGCGCCAGCTCCGGCGATGGAATCGCCAGCCGCGATCCCAACATTGGGGAGATGCAGTGCAGTGCCATAGGGCAGGACAAGTCCAAGGCTCGTGACGAGATAGAAACCAACTCCAGTTATCGCCGGCGTGATTGCCACAATCGTTCCTGAGGCAACCGGCCCACTTAGGCGATATGAGCGAGCGTTACCAAAGCGAAAGACCCGTCCCGTGGTGGTCACCACCCAGTAGCCACTCCCACTCGTCATCGACGCGATCCCCGAAATGGTGACGTGATACCGCCGTGCCGCTACCGATCCGTGCGCCCGCACGCCACCAAAACCGGTCACCTTGCCGTTCGCCTGCACGAGGTAGTACCCACCGCGTGGCGTGCTCGTAATCCCGACGACCGCGTTCCGCCGTTTCAAGCCACTCAACGACCCGCGAGACCTTGCCGCACCGAAGCCATAGACATGACCGCTCTTCGTCACAATCCAATAGCCCGTGCCTGTCGGGTTAACCGCGATACCCGCGATGCCACTGGATGCCCTTCGTGCAGATACACCGCCATAGTTCACAACGCCACCAACGGTTGCTACTCGACCAGTCGAATTAACTACCCATGAACCTCTACCGGTAGGAGATACTGCGATGCCAACGACGTGTCCGGTGGGTAATTGCTGAGACAGCGCCGTTGGCGTACCTGTTCCCTCGCTCGTTACAACCCCCGATGAGCTACCGAACACCAGCTGTTGGGGCGGGATCGGTAGAGGGCGCACCACGAGACTCAGCGTCGCAGTCGAGGTCAGGCCGAGCGCATCGGTAATCCGGAGCGCAATCGTCGCAGTGCCAGCAGCGCCAGGTATGCCCGCGATCGTTCCGACAGAGGAGAGGACGAGACCAAGCGGCACCGCACCAGTGAGCAGCGACCAGGTGTACGGAGCAGTACCACCTGTTGCACTCAATGCCACGCTATAAGACGATCCCTGTGTTGCAGCCGGAAGGGTCGTTCCAGAGATTACCGGTGGAGCGGTTGCCCGAATGGCCGCTCCCACTGGTGAGGTGGTGAGCATGAGTACGAGCGCACACGCTCCTGCAATTGCTGCTCGTCGCGTACCGGCGACTAGTGCAAAACTCATTTGAGCCAATCGCGTCATCGCGAGTTACTGAGCGTTAGCGACGGCAGAGTCAAACACAGTGGCGATCGATCGTGCACCAGAGCGTGAACTTTCGATCGCAGAGGCGAACAACATGGTTTCCCCAGTCATCGAGAACTGCCAGCTTTCGCCAAGTCCATGCAGTATCTGCGCTGGGTCGCCCTCGCGAGCGACCAACGCGAACAGTCCACGACGCCCCTCGATCGGCGAGGGTGGGCCGATCAATCCGTTCTTCGCAAGGAGCGCTGCCTCGACAGAATCAGCAGCGGTCTTTCCCGCGCTCAGTGCCGCTAGCTGTTTTCCACCCACGCTGAGCCCAGCGCTCGTGGTGCAGGCAAATCCAAGAGCGTCCGCGATCTCGGCGGCCGTGAGCCCTAGTGCCAACGCGGCGCCAACCGTCGCTCCCAAGCGTCCCGCAGATCCAACAACGTCCCAACCGCGCTCAACGTGGCGTGGACCAAGTGCATCAGCGCTCCGCGACGCGATCTCTAGCCCTACAGCGATTGAAACCAACAGATCCTCATCGGCGCAGGTGCCGATCCGAGCGGCGATAAAGCACGCAGGCACGACCGCAGTGGAAAGTCGTGCAACGAGTAGCGAGTCACTGCTCATCCCCAGCGAGGCTGCCGTGCCCAAGGTCATCGCGGCGTAGGCGAAACTGAGTGGAAGATCGGTGCCAATCGAGGGTAGTTCTGACGACGAACCAAATCGACTGAGCGTGCGTCCTATCGAACTGACGAGCGGCTCCCCAATTGCACTGAGCGCTTGGGAGAGAACAGTGTCGAGCGCCTGGATCGCTCCTTGGCGCACCTCGAGAGGAAGTGCATCACTTGTTACTGCGCGGGCAAAGTTGGCAATTCCAGTGGTGATCTCGCTCATCGTCCTTGTACCGTTCCGTCAATCTCCGCAATTGTTGTCCTACCGAGTGCCATCGCTGCAGTTGCGATCGCTTCGGAACGTTGCTCAAGTTCAGGGCCAAGTAGGGCGACAAACTTCTCATGAAGCTGCTCGTCGGTGAGTGGTCTTTCGACCGACCCCGATGCCGCCTCAACCGATTGAACGAGTGTCGATCCATCGATGAGATGCACCGTCACCGTCGCTGCTTGGCGACCGTGAGCATCATCAGGTTCCAGCTTCGTTCGATCGCGGAGGCTGACAACGCGAGCATCGATGGCCATTGCATCGGAGAACTCGGTAAGACCCCCGCGCCCCGTGAGCAGCCCCACGGTTACTCCGTGAATCGCGCAGAACCTCGCTTCAAGACCGGTGCTCGCACTTGGTCGGCCCATCAGCTCAACGACGAGTGGATTGCAGGCGACGCTTACCCGTTCGATCTTCGCGTCATCAACATTGGCCAGCTGAGGAAACAGCAGTGTGGCGGCCTCGATCGCTGGGTGTGCCACGATCCCGCAGGGATAGGGCTTATAGGTATTGTCAAGAATGACCCACCGCCGCCCAAGATCGAGAGGATCGATCCACGCGGTCGACCACTCGTCTGACAGCACGGCAAAATACCCCGCATCGTCGGTGAGCAGCTCCGCTGGTGCAGTAACTCCCTCTTCTACGAGTAGAGCGGCGAGCAGCCCATTCGATGCGGCTTTGCCGGCGTGATACGGCTTGATTGGGGTACCAAAGGCCTCACGTTGGCCAACTGTCATCGTGAGCGCGAGTGCGATGGCATTCGAGATCCCACGGGCGTCGAAACCGAGCATGACACTTGATGCAACGGCTGCGCCAACGACTCCACAGGTACCGGTGATATGCCACCCAAGGTCGTAGTGCGATGGCGTCATCGCGAGCCCAACCCGAAGCTGGGCCTCAACACCAAGTGCCATCGCCATCAACGCGACCGGACCTGGTACATCGCCAAGCAAGCCAAGAGGGTACAGAGCCGCCATCGTTGCGGCCCCAGGATGGATAACCGTCTCAAGGTGCGTGTCATCGAAGTCATCGAAGTGAGCGGCGAACCCCAAGACCTCTGCCGCGAACAGTCGGTCAAGGATCTCACTTCGCCCAAGTACCGAGATCTCCGCTCCTCCGAGCTGGAGACCCGTCAAGATCAGATCGTCAACCTCTCGCGCATGACGTGCTCCAAGCGAGGTTCCAAGCACATTGAAGAAACATCGACGGGTCTCGTGAACCACTTCGTCGGGCAAAGTTGTCTGAGAAAGCTCAAACAGGCCTTGCGCAAATTCCTCGAGGGCGGTCACGACTTCGGAGCCGTTGGCAAGATCAGGCCCAGCTGTGACGCGTCACTACTCATAACAAAGACTCCCCTTGATTAGATCAAAGGCTAGCAACCACGCTCAGGCGACGATCGCTCAATGGTCGGCCGGGGTCGCGTACCATCACAGCATGGAGCGCCCGTCCACCTCTACCTCTTCTTTTGGAGTTTCGCGACGCGAAAATCACGATGCCTCCTCCTTCTACGGAAGGTTCACTTCGCCAGAGATCACCTCAGATGAACAGGTGCAATCGACCATCGATATCGATCGGGTGATCTTGGGAGATGCCAGAGATCTTTCTGCGGTCAACGACAACTCGGTCGCGCTTGTCGTCACCTCGCCTCCCTACTTTGCCGGCAAACAGTACGAGGAGGCACTCGGCGAGGGAGGGGTTCCCGCAACCTACCTTGACTACCTAGAGATGTTGCGATCGGTCTTTTCCGAGTGTGTACGAGTCCTTGAACCCGGCGGTCGGATTGCCGTCAATGTCGCCAACCTCGGACGTCGGCCATTTCGCTCACTAGCAGCTGATGTCACACAGATGCTTCAGGATGATCTTCGACTCCTTCTTCGAGGAGAGATCGTCTGGATAAAACAACGAGGTGCATCGGGTTCTTGCGCGTGGGGAAGTTTTCAACGCGCCACCAACCCCGTGCTGCGCGATACGAGTGAGCGGGTGATCATCGCCAGCAAGGGTCGATTCGATCGAGCACTCTCCGCGAAGGAACGGATCAAGCGCAAGCTCCCATACGAATCAACCATTACCCGTGAGGAGTTCATGGAGAGCACCCTCGATGTGTGGGAGATTCCGCCAGAGAGCGCAACG
>CAIVND010000171.1 GCA_903907185.1 uncultured Acidimicrobiaceae bacterium | reverse complement strand
GAGTTCATTCGTAGAGCGATCTACCAGGGGTACCCCAAGTTCACGCTCAAGTTTCTTGATGTGCGTTGAGACGTTTGACTGAACCGTGGCGAGGGCATCAGCAGCTGCAGAGAAAGAACCATGTTCAGCGATCGCAATGATTGCGTTGAGCTGTCTCAGGTCCATCGCTGATAATGATAGCAAGTATCTTCATTATGTGTTTGACGGATAGTCGAACGGGGCGCATACTTATACACGTACTTCAGAGATATGTGGATCCCCCCTCCACGATCTGAAGAGCTATTAAGAAAGGGCCAGCTCCCCCGCTGGCCCTTTCTTCATGTCTGGGCTCAGGTGTACCGGGAGCGTCCCAGTTTTGGCCGGGCCGTGGACTTTTGTAGGCCCGCTCGCGCGAAGATCGCTGGCTACTCCTCATCCACTGGAGGCAGGGCGCCAAGGGCGACGACTCCGGCCTGAATGCGCTTGGTGAACCTTCTGGTGTTTTCCTCTTTTTCCTCGGGTGAGGGGCCGGCGATCCTTAGTGGTGTCCCAAAGGTCACAGTGATCGGACTACGGTGAATCCCCGGTCGACCCTTTGGCATGATCTTGTTCGGTCCATCAAGAAAGACTGGGATCACCGCTACATCGCATCGTTTAGCAAGGTAAGCAGCTCCACCTCGAAATTCCATCATGTGGTCGTCGAGACTTCTACCACCCTCGGGGAAAATTAAGAGGTTGTAACCCTCTTCGAGCAGCCCAGCAGCGACATCTGCACTTTTACGGTTGATCTTTGTCCGTTCAACAGGAATGGTATTGAGAAAAAACGAGTAGAGGAGACACTTCCACCGTTTGTCATAGAAATTATCAACAGCTGCTGCCACAGCTGTACGACGACGAAAGGACCGAGGAAGAGTGCAAAGAACGGCAATAGTGTCGAAGTGGCTTACATGATTTGGGGCGAAGATAACTGGCGTTTCATGGTCGTTGAGATTGTTAAGTCCCTCTACCGTAGGAGTGCAGATAAATCGTGCGAGCGGACCAAGAAACCCGGAAAAAAATAGATCGCGAAGAGCACTAAACACGGGCCTACGGGCCCAGCCAGTGTCGTAGTGAACTCCAATATTTTTGTGATCAGCAAGAATGGGCTGAACCGGATTGGCTGCAAGCCCCTTCGTCGGCGAGGTGCCTCCGTCGTCGATCATGGGCTAGCGACGTCGACCTTTCTTTGGAGGTGTGTAGCGTTTTGATGCCCTCGGCTCGCTGGAGTTAAATCGCGGGCCGGTGTCGATCGTTCCGGTATGCACGCCCGCTGCTCGATCAGCTTTTGTCTTTTGTGTTACCCGATAGATCAGCCAACCACCAAAGGCAAGGTACAGCAGGCTTCCCTCGTAAAATTTGAAACTCCACTGTTCGAGTCCAAAGAGGAATGCGGCGAAGCCCAAAAGTGCACGGCGTCGGAAGCCGAGACCAACTGCGAGAAGAAGTGCGCCGATCAACATTGTGAACAAAACCGTTGATGCGGATCGGTGAAGGGTGGGGTCGCTGGAACCGTGCTCATTGAAGTATCCAAGAACGGCAAGTCCCACGGCGACGGCCGTTAGAAATGATCCAATAAAGATCTCTCGTCGATCGAGGCCGTTGACGATCTCTTTCGCACCGATCGCTCTTGGCTTCATCGGCCGATCAGCGCGTGATCCCGGCTTTTGGTGCCAGAGTTCTTTTGCAACCTCTCGTGCAGGGCGACGAACCTTCATCTCGCTGTTGCCCATCGCTGACGGATCTTCGGCCTTGGTATTTTCCACGATGACAGGCTACCTGCTCCCCTTTGGTCGGTGAGATAGGGATGGGCGCTGTCGGATCTGGTCAGGACTCTTGTTCAATTTTGATCGAGAATTGCGTGCTCTCAGAGGGTCTTCGAACTTGCGCGCTGGCCACAGCGACGACCCGATCTGACAAAAGATGCGGGCACACGCTATTGGGAAACGAGTTTTCAGTTGCAAATACCTCTTTGGAGGAAAGGCGATGGGGAGGCTATCGATCCTTGACTACTCTTGGCGAGATCGCCGCAGGAAAGAGGATTGGCAATTGTCTGAGGTTCCAACACTGGCCCGAGTCCGACGTCAGCCTCCTCGAGTGCGTGCGGTCGAAGTGAGTCGAGTGACCAAGCTCTCTGAACATCGAACCCGAGTGCAGTTTGTGGGTGACCTTGCTGATTTTTCACTTGCTGGGCCGGTAGGTCACATCAAGGTCTATTTTCCGCATCCTCACCAAAATGGTATTGACTTTGCTGCGCTGGCGATGCCTCGTGGATCGCGCCCACCGAGTGCGCCAATCGCGAGGACATTTACGCCCCGGAAATTCGACAGCACTGCGGGTACGCTCGATGTTGATTTTTTTGTCCACGGCGAGGGGCCAGCCTCATCGTTCGCCCAGAGTGCGTTGAACGGTCAGCAGATCGCCATCTCTGGACCATCGAGGCCACATCTTCTCCAACCGAATCTCTGGCAGCTTCTCGTAGGTGATGAATCAGCAATTCCTGCAATTGAAACGATCCTTGAGGCGCTGCCCGCTGATGCTCGGGGGTCAGTGGTCCTCGAGATTAATGATCTCGTTGATCGACCGAATCTTGTTGCACCTGAGGGCGTCGAGGTCATCTGCGTAATTCACAATCCACAGCTATCTCACTGTGCAGAGATGTTGGCAACGATCAAAGATCTTGCAATTCCTGCGGTGCCTATTCAAGTATTCGTGGCCGCCGAATCGGTTGGCATCCGTGCTTTGCGTCGAGAGCTGTTGTCCCGTGATCTGCAGATTGAACAGATCACGACTCGCGGATACTGGCGCTTTGGAGAGGCCGGGCATCCCGATTCGGATATGGGCGAGGACTAGTCCCACAACTCGCAGAGTTTTCGCATCCTTATCACGTCGAAACTTAGCAATGACTCTGCCAATTGGACTCAGCAAGCACTAGCGAATTGAAGTCGCCTCAAAATCGATGTGATCGTGGAGTGGGACAACGAGTCGAGGTTCAATGGGTTGATGTCGCTCAGCAACAAGACGGATGGCCGTACCCCAACAGATAAACGCACAGATGTGACGCGAGTGCCCGAGTGGTCCATCGATGATGGATACGTCTACAACTCCTGCCGCAGAGAGCGCTATCGCTGCTGACTGCATCTGGTCCATCGCCTTTTCTCGTGACGTTTGGAGCGCGCCGGTTATGAGGGGCAGTTCAATATTTTGGCCAGCTTGCGAGAGAACCTGTCGCATTCCTTGGAGGGGAGCTGCAACAAAGCTCGCGCCGGCGACGAGTTCAACAGGTTGCCATCCAGATCGGCTAAGCAGCGCAAAGTCGCGAACAGAGAGGTCGGTGAGAAATGGCTGATTCGTTGGCGCTTTTGGTCGCTCGATGGGAGATACCGCAGTTCCAGTGAAACAGACCGAAACGCTTTGGCCACCGACTTCGACCTCAACATGAACTCCCACGACGCCGATACCATTTGCGCCAGCGCACTCGTGGCGTGCCCGCTCAGCAGCTATTCGAAAGGCGGTAGCGACCGCTTGAGTCGCAGGTGGAAGTTCGATCGGACCGCTCTGTCCGTAGGGAGTAATAAAGGTTCCGTAGGGAATCGACACGACCGAGATACCAGAAACAAGATCGGTTGGTTCGTATCCCATCTGATGGAGCAACAGCGTCTCATCGATCGAGAGATCTGAGGTACTCGATCGTTGTGTTGGGTCAGGTGGTGAGCCAAGAGCGTTGATCGCAGCTTGCATGTCAGTTCGAATGTTGGTGTTCATCGGTCGCTCAAATGTACGACGGGAGATGGTGGATCAATCTGGGTAAATTCTTTGAAGTGACGAACCCTGTTTCCTCGGAGCGTCGCCTCAATCTGTGGTCCTTCTTGGGTTTCATTCGACCGCACCATCAATGAGGCACCGTGGAGTATGTCCCCGCCTAACTGATCACGTACGCGTTGGCGGACGATTGAGCGCGCAGCGGTCTGCGCCTCAACGACCTGTTCGATCTCTCCTCCAGGTGCAGCACCCCATCCGCCGCCTGCTGCCAGTGAGAATCCTCCACCGGTGAGCTGGTACTCCGTGATGCACGAGGCCATCACGCCGATCGATGCAATGCCAATCAAAATCTCGACTGGTGCAAAGCCTGCCTCAACAAGTTTGTTGAGCTTCTGTCCGGCAAGAAAGGTAGTGAATGGCACCGCAGGTGCTACAGCGCCCTCAATCGTCACAGCTGTTCCCGAAAGGGAGATCTCAAAGGACGAGGTCTCGGAATGATAAGACGGTCGGTCAATAACGCCAATTACGCCATGCGCTCCAAGCTTTCTGGCCTCATGAAGAAGTCGTTCTGTTGCCGATCTAAGTGCAGATAGGTAGCTCTCTTCGATCCAACTCTTCTGATAGTTCATTCCGTAACGTCGGTGCTCAGCGGAGACAATGCCGTGTGGGCAAAGGTACTGCTCGAAGTATCCCGATGGTCTACTTACGCCAAGACCAAAGCCCATTGCGTTGTAACCGATTCCGTAGAAACTCCAATTAACAACCGAGCATCCTTGAACAAATCCAAGCGGTTGAAGCCCCGAACTCAGACAAGCCGCAAAGTCGTTGGTTGATAGCCCTGATGACCATGCGGCATTGCGTGGGGCGATGGTCATCGATCAGTTGTCAAGTGAGATGACAGTTTCAATAGCCGGAAGGGGCGGCGCACCCTGCTCCGCGGTTACCGCAGTGCCAAGTGCAAGGAACTCAATCGTGTGGCTTCCCCACATATGAGACTTCTCAATCAACTTGACTTCCACAATTCCACTGGCGCCGAGGCGGTTCGCCTCGTCTTGCATCCGAGTCATCGCGAGTTCGCGTGCGTCGTAAAGTGCCTGGGTGTAGTTCGGAAGCTCGGTGTTTTTACCCATCTGTGACATCGTCTGGCCGATTCCTCGATGTGCGATGTGATAAACGCAGGTGCCCATGACTAGGCCGAGAGGAAGGTGACCGACACGGCGTAATGTCCAAAATGCCTGTCCAGAGAGGTCGGAGGTAAAGGGCTTACCCTCGGAGTTCCGATAGGACTTGCCGTCTTCCGCTTTGATAGCGGTGCCCATGGCGATGAATTCGGCAGTATCGGATCCAAATTCGTAATAGTTGACATCGAGGCGCACACCGACGACGCCATCTGCGCCCAATGCCGTGGCTTCCTCCTCCATCCGAGACACCGCGAGCTCGCGAGCCGCATACATCGCCGACGTGAGTTTTGTGAGCTCCTGGCTCGTACTCCACTTCCTCGTTTGGATTCCGATGTGATAGATCGATGAACCCATAACGAAGCCGAGGGGATGAAATCCAGCGTCTTTCACCAGAAGGAACTCATTAACCGAAAGATCTGAGGTGAACAGTCCGTGTTCTAGCTCTTCAAGGCGATGTCCCGCGTCTTTTGGCAGATCAGCAGGAAGGTTCTCTGGTCCAATCGACATTATTTTCCTCCAATGATGATGGTCTCAAGAGCCGCTCGCACCCCGGCACTGTGCGACGCCTCTGCGTCAAGACCGGTGAGAAGCGTTCGTAGCCACTCGGTGGCGTTGGTTTGATCCGTGCGAATCCTGATGCCGCCCGAGATCGTTCCCACTGAGAAACGTGGAGCAACATCGTTTAATTCTGCAATGAGCTCCGAACCCCCAATTTTGATCTCCAAACGGCGGATCGGCCCCTTCTTTTTTAAGATTCCTGATCGTTCGACCTGCAACCGGTCGCCGAGGACTCCTTCGAGACGCTCGATAAGCATCCGAAACATCAGCTGATTGTCGCTACCGTCGGCGTCAAGGGATGCAAGTGCAAGGTCGAGATTAAATGCATCACCGGAGGCGGTCATTGGTCTCCACCCTACCGTTCTCCGTCAGTGGTGGTCGAGAATGTTCTTTTCAAAATCGGACCAGTATTGCGCTAGGAGATGATCTCTATGGACATTGAATCCGGGTTCTGGTCAATGCAGCAGATAGCGACTTAGCTGAAAGGGCCGCCTGCCGAAGCAGGCGACCCTCTCGAGTTTGAACTTAGTTTTGAATTCTCGGTTTGGACTTAGCCGCCAATGGAGGCCAAGTACGGCTTTACCTTGTAGGTGTACGCGAGGTATTTGATGAATCCCGTCTTACACGTTTTCGGGTCGGTGTAGCCGTAAGGTGATCCGACGGAAGCAAGGTAGTTGTTGAGGTTGTGGTTCAGACCGGACCACTTAAAGGCCGCACGAAGAGCTGCTTGGTAGTTCTGTGGAGTCTTCGGTGGCACGAAGAGGATACGTACGGTCTGACCGGCCTCATTCAGTGGGATGATCGCTGCCTTTTGGGTCTTCGACACGATGTACTTGGAGTAGGTCTTCTCGGCCTGTGTATAGGTCGGAACACCGGTCAAGTACTGCGAGTACGCAGTCGTAGAAGGAACGAGGCGGTTAACAATCAGTGGAACCGCGGTTCCTGCTTGCAGGAATGGTCCCGCGGTTGAGAGTGTGGTGGTAACCACGCACCCATCACCACGCACCCAGCCTTGAATCTGCTGTGTCGTTGAGCTGTAACCAGGAATTGCCTTGTAGTGGACTCCAAAGATTCCATTGAACATCAGCATGTTGAAGGTCGTCGATCCAGTGGACTGGATGGGCTCGGTGACAATGTTTGTTGCACTGTTGTTCGCGAGCAACCCTGCAAGTCCACTATCCCATGAGGCACAGGCAGCGGACTTGTACGCAACCGTGACGGTGTAGTTCGGCGCAGTTCCGCCGAGCATCGACTCGCCAGATGCATTGAAATTGACGCCTGCGATGCCAAGAACCTTGTCTTCGACGATTGGGCCAATGTTCATCCAACCTACGGTGAGACCGGGGTTCGAGGTATTAGTTCCTGCCACATAGTTCATGCCTGCAACCGTGTTGCCGGCAGGGATGTTGATGACGTTGACAGTCGCTCCAAGATATTTAGCCAAGTATGGCGCATAGGCCCGAGCGTTTAGGTCGTAACCTCCACCAACATTGTCTGGCGCGACAAAGGTAATGGTCTTTCCGGCATAGAAAGCTAATCCAGCACAGGTTGCCTTGGCCGTTGCGCCGGCTACCTTATAGCCATTCGCAGAATGACAGGTTTTGGTGGAAGCTGAAACGACTGAAGCAGTTGAAAGCGTGGTGGCCACAAGAACCGCCCCACTTACAACAGCACATCGTTTCGCCAAATTTCGAATAGTTACAATCACAATCTACCCCCCGTAGATGTAAAGAAGTGCTGCTTATTTGGAGCAATTTTGTGTAACTTTCAACGGTTTATCACTGTTGTTGCGGAAAGGTGAAGAATATTCTTAAAAGTTATGTTGTTCGCCTAACTAACCAGATAGACCAAAGTTTGGCGGAGCGAGTTCTATCGTTAATTTACGGAAAACCCTGTAACTGTGCATCCGATATGTCCGCAGTTTTTCTCAACCGGTGCTGTTAGAAGAGTGTCGAAGACGGCCAACTTCGCGCCGTCAATTGCGAAGAGCGGCATCGGGCCGGGCGATTCCGTGCGCGTCCCGTAATTCTTCGAACTACTCCTTCAACTTCCTTTGTTCCCTGAATCTTCAGATGCCGTACAGTCGCGCTGGGTTGGACGAGAGGATCTTGTCCTTTAGGTCCTCGTTGATGTCGAGCGTGCGGAATTTCGATATCGCGTCCACATCGCTCGACGGATCAAGGTGTCCGTAGTCCGTTCCGATAACCAGGACGTCATCGCCCACATAGCGTGTGATGTATTCAATGTCATCGTTGGTCTGTGTAGTTACGTAGACGTTGCCATTCTTGAATGGATTGTTTTCTGCAGTGAACTCGTAGTCATTGCGGCGTTGAAGTTCGTTCGCGACCCACGGCACCCACTGCGCGGAGGCCTCGACAAAACCCCATCGCACCCCAGGGAACAGTTCGGGAATATTTTTTCGTAGGAGTCCATAGCAGGACAGCATCGTCGGGACTCGAAGTGAGGAAAATCCGTCCGTTCCTCCGTATCGGGTCTCAAGTGTGCGGACAAGTTCTGGATCGCCATTCGCAATATGGGCGATGACCGAGAGGTCGAGTTCCTGTGCGAGCTCATAGATCGGAAAGAAATATGGATCAACCATCATGAGGCCAGTCTCGTATGGCTTTAGGCATACCCCGACCGCGCCGTGCTCCTTTGAGAATCGCATCTCCTCTGCGGCAGCTTTGAGATCGAGCACGGGAACCACACAGGTCCATCGGAGTCGACCGTCACCTTGTTCCCAGATCTCAGCGAGCCACCGGTTCCAGCTTCGACTCAACGCCACCTCTGCCTCAGGCAAGTTGGTCACCTGATGGATCCAGATACTGTTGTGGAGCACTTGAATATCGATTCCAAGCTTGGTCATGTGTGCCAAACGAAGGTCGATGTCCTCCATCTTTCGAGCTTTCGAATCAACGCTGACGTTTCTCAACGCCTTCGTCGAGCGGATCTCGATGTCTTCATCGGAGGATGCTGCTGATGGTAGGCCCGAGAGTCGGCCGTTCACGAGCCAGTAGCGGTGGCGTGGACCGGAGTCCGTAGAGATGAACTGCGGCCGATACTTCGTCTCCGAATCGCGCAGGTAATTCCACGTTTGATCCGTTTCAATTACGTGCGCGTCTGCATCGATGACCATCAAACGCGTTGAGTCAGAGCTTTCAGGTGCCATAGGTTCCCCCCAACCTTTATTTTTTCGCCCACCGTAACCATAGGACCCAATTGGGTCATGGTCACAGGAGATTCACCCTATCGATCGATGGCATTGAAGTAACGACGAGATAACTCCACACGCCGCCGCCACATGGCGAAGACAGAGTTTGGGTGGCTGAGATTGATCGCCAGGCGTTACTGCATTGTTTGCGATGGGGATGATGTATGAGTCAACGAATTGCTTGGAACAATTAACGTTGACAGCCTGTACTAGCGTTGTGCAAAGGAAGTGAATGGTGATCTGCATGAGAGTGCAGGTCAGAGGCGGTAAATACGGGCGTTTGGCTCAGGTGGTTAGAGCGCAGCCTTCACACGGCTG
>CAIVND010000170.1 GCA_903907185.1 uncultured Acidimicrobiaceae bacterium | reverse complement strand
GCGGGTTCGAATCCCGTCGTCCGCTCCAAAGAAGGCCAGCTCAGGCGTGACAAGAGGGGCCCGAAAATCCTCCGCGCCTACCGCCAGGAGCGATTCGACGCGATGTGGCAGTACGTGGTGCCAGGCGCAGTTCCCAGGGTCAAGCAGCTGGTCAAGGACAACCGCTGCGATGATTTCATCGAGGTGCGACCGTAGACGGGTGGTCAAGCAACTGGTTAGTCCGGTGCCGCCCTCGCGAAAGAGTGTCGTCAGCTGTTGTGGCGAGATGCGTAGGCGCGTGTGACAAGGCGCTCAAGTACTTCCACGTCGACATCGGCCATTCGCTTCAGATAGATGCAGCCCTTGGTTTGCGTGTATTGACCGAGATCGCTGAGCTGGGCTGACTCGTCTCCGCTTTCGCCCGCGATGGCCAGCCCGTAGACGGCGAGCGCTTGAGCGCGCGCTGCGAAGCCGACGGCCACCGTGTCGCCTTCCCGACCGGAGTCATATACGTAATGATGGCAACCGAATCCAACGATGCTCGAACCCCACATGGTCGCGACCGAACCGGTCGCTCTCGCCATCAGGGACGCCAACTCCTTGGCATCAGTGCGGCGTCGCTCGTCGGCGATCCCGTCGAGGTATGCCTCTACCAGCGCCGACGTCGCCTGGGTCTTGTTCCCGCCCATTCCCGTACGGTACCAGGACCGTAGGGCGTTCGTCGTATGCCGCTCGGTTGACGGCGGCGACAGACCCTTCAATGCTCAGGTCCCGATCAGTCCTGCACCACGCAGATGCCGACGCACGACGCGAACGACGTCGTTGAAACGCGGCGGATCTGCGACATGCTCTGGCATCTCCGTCTCCCACCGAGTCTTGTATCGGTCGAGGCGCTCCTCGAATCGCTCCTCGAATGACGCCGGATCGATTCCCTTCGCCTTCGTCTTGCGCTCGAAGAGCGGGCGGACCTCTGCGAGGTCCACGCCCATATCCTCGACGAGCCGAAAGATGTCGTAGATGTCATGGCACTGCACGCGCTGGATAATGCAGCGCAGCTTCTCCGCTGCAGTCTCTTCGATGGGATAGACGTCGAACACGACTGCGTCCGGTAGGTCGGGCCAGACATCGGGGAGGATCGTGCGCTGCTCGACGGACTCGACCACTTCGGAATCCGAGAGGTCGAGCTTGATGCGTCGCGGCTTGCTGGCCTCAAGCGGTCCGATGTAGGCAATCGATGGACTCTCACCTCCCGTCAGCTCCAACATCGGCAACCCGGCATGGTCGCGCGCTGCCGCAAGGACATCAGCCATCGCCGCGTTCGCAGCCTCGACGCTTTAATTGATCAGGGTGAAGTCGAGGTCCGCCGAGTATCTGTAGTCGCCGATGTGGACAAGCCGGAGTGCCGTTCCACCTTTGAAGACGAGGCGGCCTCTATCTGCAAGCTGCAGTCGGTGGAGCTGAGCAACGATGTGGGCGAGAACGTAGTCCCGTTCCACGACGGCGGCATCAACGCCGTCATGATCGGCTCGGCGCGTGATGGCGTGCCGGGTGAGCACCGTCAGTTCCCCACGATCGCTTGTAGCTCGTCGATCGTCGTGTTCCACGCGACGCGATACCTGGCATCGGTCCACTCGACTCGGTCGTCTCTCGTATCGAGTCGGATCACCGGTTGCCGCTTGCCGACGACGGGGTCCATCGACAGTGGAAGGTTCAGCGTGTGCGCGAGAGAAGCCAGACGCCGCTCAGCTGCCCGGCCGCGCGCACCAAACGCCTTGGCCAGGCGCGTGATCCGTTTCGGATCGGCGTCACGCGATCCGGCAGCGAGCGCCTCGGCGAGCCGTTCGACTCCGCCAGTCAGGTCGACACGGAGTGCACTCTCGAAGAGTGCCCTCTCCAAGTTGGACCGCCAGGACCGCCCGACGGCTTCCGCCACTTCAGCTCTTCGTCCACACCGGGAACAGCCTCTTTGATGATCGAACGCAGCCGTGAAAGCTTCGGTCCGCGCCAGTCGCCGAGCTCCTCGATGATCTCATCGATCTCTTGGGAGTCGTCGCTCTTCGCCGCGTCTGTGGGTGCCACCTTGACCGCTTTCGGTTGGATTGATCGCCAGTGCTAACGCGAATTCTACCTTTGTGGTCGATTTTGCGTCGGTAGCACGTCGGAGATCTGCAGTCCGACTATCAAGGGATCTCCTTCTCGCGACCAGTTCTCGAACGTTCAGCGAAAAAGCAATCGATCTCCTCTCATCTGAGTAGTGGAGGACATCAGTTTTCGCTCTGAGTTTTCGATAAAAGGAGGCCTGAAGAGCATATTTGCTTTAGTACCTAATGATTTGGTACCGTATGAACTTATGACTATGACCTCCACCACTGCACCGGTTGAATCCGACAAGATTCCACGCCAGGTCTGGATCATCTCTGCTGTCGCCATGCTTGGCGCGTTGATGTCCATCCTTGACACCACCATTGTCAACGTCGGACTCGCGACACTTGGCAAAGATCTGCACTCCACACTCTCCAACATCCAGTGGGTGATCACCGGGTACATGCTGTCTCTTGCGGCGGTGATTCCAATAACCGGATGGGCCTCACGGCGCTTCGGTACGAAGCGGGTGTTTCTGCTCTCGTTAATTCTCTTTACCGTCGGCTCGCTGCTCTGCGGACTCGCTACCTCGGACACGGAGTTGATCCTCTTCCGTGTGCTCCAGGGTATTGGTGGCGGCATGCTTATGCCGATCGCTCAGATCATCATGGCTGACGCAGCGGGTCCCAAGCGGATGGGACGAGTGATGGCCTTGGTGGCGGTGCCGATGATGCTCGCCCCGACGCTTGGTCCACTACTTGGTGGAGCCATTATCCAGACGCTGAACTGGCACTGGATCTTTTTCGTAAACATCTTTGTCGGCGCACTTGTACTTCCTTTGGCGATCAAGCTGTTGCCGACTAAGGCTGGAGAGAAAACGGACCGGCTTGATTTTCTCGGGCTTTTTTACATGTCAACGGGTTTGGTGGGGATCACCTACGGTCTGGCAGAGACCGGGACGCTTGCGACCTTGAACGACTGGCGGGTCTATGGGCCGGTTATCGCCGGCGTTGTGCTCGTTGTCGCCTTCGTCTTTCACGCTCTGCGAGTAGAGAACCCGTTGTTCGATCTTCACCTTTATCGGCGTTGGCACTTCTCCGCCGCCTCGATTGTGATGTTCACTTTGGGCGCAGCGGTCTTTGGCGCGATGATCCTGATGCCGCTCTACTGGCAGGATCTGCGCCACTTCGATGTGATCAAGACCGGACTGTTGACCGGTCCGCAGGGTATCGGAATGGCGCTCACGATGCCGCTGGCAGGAAAGTTGACTGAACGCTACGGCGGCGGCCCAGTGGCATTGGTGGGTGTGCTGGTTACTGCGGTAATGACGATCCCGTTTGC
Source organism: uncultured Acidimicrobiaceae bacterium (assembly GCA_903907185.1). GTDB lineage: Bacteria > Actinomycetota > Acidimicrobiia > Acidimicrobiales > Bog-793 > CAIVND01. Next base: position 809 of record CAIVND010000170.1, on the reverse strand, counting down.
GCTCATTGGGGTACACACCAGCATTCTTTACCTGTGTATTGCAATGGTCTTTCGTGGGGCCGGGATGGGCGCCTCGTTCATGCCCGCCATGACGGCAGCGTTTTCGGCCTTGGAGCGCAGCGAGATCTCTCATGCAACACCGCAGTTGAATGTCTTGAATCGAGTGGGTGGCTCGATCGGCACAACGATCTTGGCCGTCGTGCTTGAGCGTTCCTTGGTTCACGCCCATACCGCAACGGAGGCGGCACATAGCTATGGCACCGCGTTCTGGTGGTCTGTTGGTATGGCGGTACTGGCGATCGTTCCGTGCGGCATTTTGATGCGAGCCGAATCCAACGCTCGACGTATCGCCAGGGAGGCCGGCGCTGAGAACCCTGACAAAGAGGCGTTGGAGTCTGGACTTGTCGCCGAGGCGCTCGCGTGACCGTCGCGACGAAAGGGAAGGGCGGATCGGTCAAGGTCGGTGTGAGTCGACCTTCGGGGAGGCCGGATCCGGAGTCTCCACATGGCCAGTTGGGTATTGCATTCAAGCGAGCGATGGGAGCGGTGCGGCGGCTTCGTGGAAGAGAGACGCATCGGCCAGACCAGATCAGCTTTGCCCAGTACGCGCTGCTATTCAGTCTGGAGGGGTTGTCGGAACGGTCAGCGCGGGACCTGGCCGAGCAGGCAGACCTGACGCAAGCGAGTGTCGCTCAGATGCTTGAGAGTCTCGAAGCCCAGGGGCTTGTCACGCGGACCCGATCAGACCAGGATCGCCGAGTTGTACTCAGCTCCCTATCTAAACGTGGGGAGCAGGTGGTGGCCGAGCG
>CAIVND010000169.1 GCA_903907185.1 uncultured Acidimicrobiaceae bacterium | reverse complement strand
CGCTTTGCATCAAGATTTCCAAGAGACAGATCGCCCTGCAGGCCGTGCTTAATCCGAGCCACACCATTCGTCACCTTGCGAGTTACGAACTCCAGCCCACGTCGGGGACTTTCGTGGTTGAACAAAATTCCCGAACTCGCGTGAAGGTCATAGCTCTCGCGATAGTTCACCGTTATCCAGTGCCCATAGACCTTTGCAACACCGTAAGGAGACCGCGGATGAAAGGGGGTGGTCTCACGTTGAGGCACCTCATGGACTTTGCCGAACATCTCTGACGAACTGGCCTGATAAAAGCGGATCTCCGGATCGACGTAACGAATAGCATCGAGGACTCGCGTGACACCGAGCGCTGTCGACTCGCCGGTATAGACCGGCTGACTAAACGACGTCTGAACGAAAGATTGCGCCGCGAGGTTGTAGACCTCCTGTGGTCGATATTCGCGCAGCACGTCGATGATCGACATCTCATCGAGAAGGTCACCGGGTGCAAACGTCACTCGGTCTTGGATGTGAGAGATGCGATCAAAGTTCACCGTGGAGGTTCGTCGGACCATACCGATTACCTCATAGCCCTCTGCAAGCAGAAGCTCAGCTAGATAAGAGCCATCTTGTCCGGTGATTCCTGTAATTAACGCTCGTCTTTGCACCGCATAGTTCTAGGCGCAATCGTTCTTCGACACAAGATCACCCCCGGTGTTTTGTCCGGTGAACCGTGGCGTTTTCGTCAGTCCACGACGCCGTGAACTTTGTCGCATCATTTCAGATCAGCAACAAGCGAAACGGAATGGTTCGATGTTGGGTAGAAGTCAGAGACCGTCAGGTAGGGCGAACGTCGACGGCCTGAAGTCCCTTCTGTCCCTCTTGAACCTCGAACTCTACGGTCTGGCCCTCTTCAAGGGTGCGATATCCATCGACTTGAATCGCGCTGTGGTGCACGAAGACGTCGGTACCGTCCTGTTGCGAGATGAATCCATAACCCTTTTCCGCGTTGAACCATTTCACCGTTCCGGTCGCCACAGAGGGGACCCCCTTTTCTCACTGACTTCCTACTCATGATCGGGGGTCTCGATGATTCCTCATTCCGGAGCCAACCGCACCTCAGTGAGATCTCCACGTCAACATGGAAGAGCCCGGAAAACCATCACGATCCTCTCTCAAAATCTGACGATATCAACATCTCTACAGTTTTTAAAGAACTTTTAGGCCTGTGACCTGCAGATCGCGGAACCGATCGATCGGGCGGGCATGCTATCGATGTATTCGGGTGCCCTCCGCGGTGTCTTCTACCACCCAGCCCAGATTCTCGAGTTCCTCTCGGATCTTGTCAGAGGTCGAATAATCACGATTCCCCCGAGCACTGTCGCGCTGTTCCACGAGAGATCGAACTTCGTCATCGATCTTTCGTGCCTGATGTACCTCGATCCCTAGTGCCCCCAATAGCGTGGCGATCTCCTCGCTGAGGCGGGCGGCAAGACTGACATCTCCGGCGTCGGCCAGGCTGTTTGCACGACGGACGGCCTCGAATATCTCAGCGACCGCAGCTGGCGTATCAAGATCGTTGTCCATCGCGGCGACAAATCGATCGCGTAGCTCTGTCGATAGCGCTGTTGCAATCTCACCCCGAGAGACCTCTGAGCCGTCGAGCCTCCGTATTAGGGCATCGATTCGAGTCAGCGCCGCAGCAGAGGCTTCGATCGTCGTCGCATTGACCTCAAGCGGTGACCGGTAGTGGGCGCGCAACACCAAAAGGCGGTAACTTCGCGCATCGGTGTGCTCAAGGAGTTCGTTAAGAGTAGTGAAATTGTTCAGTGACTTGGACATTTTTTCGCCAGCGACTGTCACCATACCGTTATGCATCCAGTGACGTGCAAAGCGTGACCCGACAGCAACCGCTTGGGCACGTTCGTTGTCGTGGTGAGGAAAGATCAGATCCTGACCACCCCCATGAAGTTCAAAACCCTCACCAAGTAACGCCAGCGACATGACCACACACTCCGTGTGCCATCCTGGTCGACCAGCCCCCCAAGGCGACGGCCACGTCGGCTCTCCTGGCTTTGCGAACTTCCAAAGCACAAAATCGATGGGGTCTTCCTTGTGCTCGTCCATCTCAACTCGTGCACCAGACCGACGATCTTCGATCGATTGATGAGAGAGCAATCCATAGTCCGGTACGAGTGCTGCCTTGAGGTAGACCCCGTCAACGGTCTGATAGGCAAATCCTCGTTCGATCAAATGTTCGATCAGTTCGACCATCTGTTCGACATACGCGGTGGCATGCGGCTGCTCTACCGGGCGGAGCACTCCCATTGCATCCATCGTCGCCCACCACTCCTCCTCGCACTCGCGCGCAACCTCTTGCCATGAGCGACCCTCCGCGTTTGCGCGCAGAATAATCTTGTCGTCGATATCGGTGATGTTCGAGACGTGTTGTACCTCAAAACCACTAAATTCGAGATAGCGCCGGAGGATGTCGTAGGTCAAAACCGCACGTCCGTGACCGACATGAGCTGGACCATAGACCGTTGGACCACAGACATACAGGCCAACAACGCCCGGTTTACGGAGGCTTAACTCCTTGGTTATCTGCGAAGCGGTATCGAACAGCTGTAGCACGCTAGTACCGTACTAGGCCGATGAGTAACTCCGATTCCAGCCACCGCGACCAACTGCCCGACGCACTTCGACCCACTCAAGTTGCCGTACCTGAAAAGCCGACGATCGACGGCATAGAGGACAAGTGGGTGGAGATGTGGGCGACCAACGGTACCTACACATTCGACAGGAGCAAGAGCCGAGCGGATGTCTACTCCATCGACACTCCCCCGCCCACAGTCTCTGGCTCCCTGCACGTGGGTCACGTTTTCAGCTACACCCAAACTGATGTCATCGCTCGTTACATGCGCATGGCTGGAAAAGAGGTGTTCTATCCGATTGGTTGGGATGATAACGGACTCCCGACCGAGCGCCGCGTCCAAAACTACTTTGGGGTGCGCTGTGACCCATCCATTCCGTTTGACCCCGAGTTCGTTGCTCCGGCAAAACCACACAATCCACCCATCTCCATCTCCCGGCCGAACTTCGTCGCACTCTGCCAACTCCTGACGCACGAAGATGAGCAGGTCTTCGAGGCACTCTTTCGTCGCCTTGGCCTCTCCGTTGATTGGAGCCAGCACTACACAACGATCAGCGAACATGCTCAGCGCGTCTCCCAACGTGGATTTCTCCGCATGCTTGATTCTGCTGAGGCATATCGCAATGAGGCGCCGACACTGTGGGATGTCGACTTCCAATCGAGCGTTGCGCAGGCTGAACTCGAGGACCGCGAAACCCCCGGCGCCTACTACCGACTCCGGTTTCATGGCCCTGACGGTGCACCAGTATTTATTGAAACCACTCGGCCCGAGCTCCTCCCTGCCTGTGTAGCTCTGGTTGCGCACCCCGATGACAAGCGTTACCAGCCGTTGTTCGGCAGTTCGGTAACCACGCCGCTCTTTGGTGTTCAAGTCCCCGTCCACGCACACGTGCTGGCCGATCCCGACAAGGGTTCGGGTATCGCGATGATCTGCACCTTTGGTGATCTCACCGACGTGATCTGGTGGCGTGAGCTTCTCCTTCCTACAAGGACCATTGTGGGTCGAGATGGTCGTATTGAGGCGACCAATTTTGGCGGCGAGAATTTCCCCAGCACCGATGTTGATTCTGCACAGCGTTCCTTTGACGAGCTCGTGGGAAAGAACACCAAGCAAGCAAAGGTTCGGATCGCTGAACTTCTTACCGAATCTGGCGACCTAGTCGATGCACCACGTCCGATTACCCACGCGGTCAAGTACTACGAGAAGGGCGACCGGCCGCTTGAGATTGTCTCCTCGCGACAGTGGTACTTCAAGACCATGCAGATCACCGACAAGTTATTAGCGGGCGGGCAAGAGCTGAAGTGGCATCCAGATTTCATGCGCGCTCGTTACTCGACGTGGGTCGAAGGTCTCACCGGCGACTGGAACATCTCCCGTCAACGGTTCTTCGGCGTTCCCTTTCCCGTCTGGTACCGGATCGATG
>CAIVND010000168.1 GCA_903907185.1 uncultured Acidimicrobiaceae bacterium | reverse complement strand
GTGGTCGTCGTGGACCTTTGTCCGCTCCATGCGGCGGCCTCGTAAGCGTGGCATCGGCGGAGCTACTGTTCACGAGATCTTGGCTCACGCTCTGATTAGGGATTGGGATCGTCAGCGATCGGTCTGTTTGATCGGGTGCTACTGGATGTAGTTCTCGACAACAGCCACTGGCTGTTCGCGCTCGAGATCGGGATCTTGGTGGAACTCCTCACGTGCCTCTCGGCGACGGAGCAGATCCCAAAGCTGATCGAGTCGAGCTTCGAGTTCGGCCATCCGCTTTTGGCCGATCTCATCGAGTTTTGCACCCGTTCGAAGTGTGCGTTCCTCTTCGACAAGTTTTGAGATTTGGTCCATCAGGTTCTGGTCATCCATGTGCCGATCTCCCTTCGTAAACAGTTGGATGAGAAGCTCTGCCGTCTTGGCTATCGTTCGGGCGGCTACTCAATAGATGCGATTCAGCCAGCCTATCGATCGCTCTGACTTCGATGATCGTTTCCGCTTGGCATTGGTTGCTCCGTGCTTATGTCAATACGAACGTGCCGCCACGGGGCCAAATTTCGTTACAGCGATGAGAGTGAGGCTTGAGTGTGCGAGGAGTCGAGTTGCCGAGAAGTCAATGACGGAGCTGATTGACCGAGGTGATTTCGATGACTGCCATTGCTACGAACTTGTCCCGTTCCTTCGAGTGTCAGCTGGTTTGCCCGTAGCCATCCAGACCAGCTGCCCACATCGATCCTTTGGTGGCGGGCGAGTGCCTCACAGCCGAAGAGTCCGTTACCCTCCGCGGCGCGATTGAGCGCGGGGGTGAGTTGAACCTCGCCATCAGCACCAGGTCGCAACTGTGCCAGATAGCTGTAGATATCAGCAGCAAGGAGATACCGACCGCAGATCGCAAAGTTCGACATTGCGGTGCACGGATCAGGCTTTTCTAAGCAGGCAGAGATCTCCAACGTCCCCTCCGGGCCGCGACCCGAGATCGCGGCACAGCCATATGATCCGATCTCCTCAAGAGGCACTCGCATGAGCGCGACAACCGATCGATCAAGGCGATGTTGGTAGTCGATCATGGTGCTGAGCAGGTCTGTGTCACCGAGCATCAGCTCATCCGGGAGAAGCACAGCAATCGGCTGATCGCCTGCGAGCCGCCAACCACACAAGATGGCATCGCCGAGTCCCCTTGGCGCGCTCTGGGTAACAAAGCGGACCTCGAGGTTCTTGCTCGGTTCGTCTTGGCTTCGTGAACTTCGGCGTTGGCCATCGCCCAGATAGGCGCTGATCGCTGGCTTGCGGTCACTGGTAACAATGATCACCTCTTCGATTCCGGCACTCACCGCCTCGTCGAGGATCCAGTCGATCGCAGGTCGTTTTCCAATCGGAAGCAACTCCTTTGGAATCGCCTGAGTTGCGGGGGCCATCCTTGTCCCAAGGCCCGCAGCGGGGATGATTGCGGTGCGGACGGGACTCACTGTTGGTGTCTCCGACGAGGTCGTTTCACACCTCAGGTCTACCCAATTAACAAGCGGGCAAACCCTTATCGAGCGGATACTTCGGTGATCAGTCGATCTCGTTCGCCCGTGGTTGCAAGATCAATCACCGTCATCGCCATCGCCTTCGCCCCGTCAAGAAGTGCCAGATCTGCGAGTGACGAGATGCAGTGCTCGGCAAAGGCAATCTGATGATTTACCGCTGGGAGCGAGCCAATGTCGAGGGTCGGGTGGATGGTCGGAATCACCAGTGAGACATTTGCCATATCGGTTGACGCGGCAACGATGCGTTCGGCAGGCGGAGCAAAGTTGCGACCGAGCGACTCCGCGTTGGCTCGGTAGAGCGCGGCCATCGGCTCGTCCATCGCGAACTCCGAGTACGGCGGAGAGTGGGGTACGTAGTCGACCGTGGTCTCTGTGGCGACCGCACCCGCCTCAAAACAACGCTTCACCCGAGGGAGCCACTCTTTTAGTTTTTCGAGAGTCGATGAGCGAACGTAGTACTTCGCCGTGGTCTGTGCGGGAACGATGTTTGGCGCTGACCCGCCGTGTGAGACGATGCCGTGAACTTGGTCCCCATCCTCTTTGTGCTGGCGCAGCAGTCCAATCGCGACCTGGGCAATCGTGATCGCGTCGGCGGCGTTACGTCCTCGTTCGGGATAGGCAGAGGCATGTGCTTCGACCCCGTGATAGTTGACATCAAAGTGGGTGACAGCGAGACAGGGCATGCCGACCATCTCAGAGGTCCAGGGGTGAACCATCATTGCCGCGCTAATTCCGTCAAAGCCGCCGCGCTCGAGCATCAAGATCTTTCCGCCGCCGCCCTCTTCAGCTGGCGTGCCAAGCACCACAATGGTGATGTTGAGCTCTTTGGCGAGTGGCGCGAGAGCGAGTCCGGTTCCTACGGCTGCAGCGGCGATGACGTTGTGGCCACAGGCGTGACCGATGTCAGGAAGAGCGTCGTACTCGCAGCAGATTCCGACGACGAGTGGCCCCGATCCAAACTCAGCGCGAAACGCTGTGGGCAGATCACAGATGCCACGATCGACCGTAAATCCCTCTGCCTCAAGCGCATCTGCACACCAGGTCGACGCCTGATACTCCTCAAAGGAGAGCTCTGGGTGGGCATGAATTTTGTGTGAGAGTTCGATGAGCGCGCTCTTCGCTCGATCAATAGTGTCGATAGCAGATTGCTTGGTGCGATCGGCCAACTCACTCACTCGATCACCGCCACAAGGTCACCGGGTCCAAGACCATCGCCAACTTTGACTCGAAGCTCTTTAATCACGCCATCGGCCTTGGCGCGAATGGGGTTCTCCATCTTCATGGCCTCAAGGACACAGATAACGTCATCGACTTGAACGCTATCGCCGACGTTGACCTCGACAGACATGATTGTTCCCTGCATCGGTGCGGTAATGACCTTGTTATCGCCGACCGGGTTGATCCCCGATGCTCGTCGTTTCGGTGCGATTGCACCGGCGCCACTTGCTCCAATGCTGGCCTCGAGCCAGAGTCGGACGCGGAATCGACGACCATCGATCTCGCTGTCGATCGTGGTAAGTACGCGACCCTCGTTATCGATCGTGCCGTCGACACCGGCAGGCGGCGTGATGGATGAGAGGTCGAGGTCACTCTCAACGAAATGGGTCGAGTGCGTTGCCTCGATGAACGGGGTCGACTCCAAGATGATCTTCGCCGCCGGAATAGTCGTCGCGACGCCAAGAATCGTGGTCTCATCGAGCGCACGGAGCATCCGGCGTCGAGCGTCCTCACGGTCACGTCCCCAGACTGAGAGTTTTGCGATCAGATTGTCATAGTTCGGGGAAACGGCATCGCCCGATCCGTAGCCTGCATCGACTCGCACACCGAAACCACCAGCCATCGCGAGTGTCGAAATTGTTCCGGGACTTGGGAGAAAGGCACCTCCCGTTGGATCCTCAGCATTTATTCGGCACTCAATTGCGTGTCCGCGCGTCGTGATCTGTGATTGGGTAAGCGCAAGCTCCTCGCCAGCGGCGACCTCGAGCTGCATCCGTACGAGGTCGAGTCCAGTCACCAGTTCGGTTACTGGGTGTTCAACTTGAAGGCGAGTATTCATCTCAAGGAAGTAGAACTCGCCATCTTCGTAGAGGAACTCCACCGTACCTACTCCGCGATAATCACAGCGCTGGGCAAGCGCAACTGAGGCTTGTCCCATCTTGGTACGTGTCTCATCGCTCAGTGCTGCTGCTGGAGTCTCCTCGATCAATTTTTGGTGTCGCCGCTGGGAGGAGCAATCTCGTTCACCAAGCCAGAGTGCGTTGCCGAAGTTGTCGGCGATGATCTGCATCTCGATATGACGCGGGTTCGCCAGATACCGCTCAACGTAGACCTCAGGACGGCCAAAGTATGCCTGCGCCTCGCGCTGCGCCGATGCAAATTGATCGGAGGCCTCGCTGGCGCTGTAAACGACCTTGAGCCCGCGGCCACCCCCACCGTATGAGGCCTTGATCGCGACCGGCCAACCAACCTGTTCGCCAAAGGCAATGACCTCACTCGCGTCGTTGAGCGGCACATTCTGGCCAGGCACCCCGTTGACCCCTGCTTCGGCTGCGGCCACTCGAGAGCTGATCTTCGAACCCATGAGTTCGATCGTCTCGGGTAAGGGGCCAATAAACACGCCACCCGCCTCCGTGACGTTGCGGGCAAACTCGGCGTTCTCCGCCAGGAACCCGTAGCCGGGGTGGACCGCCTGCGCACCGGAGCGCACCATAATCGCAACGATCGCCGCGCTATCGAGATAACCAGCTTCGGGTGACGGTCCCGCGATGAGGTAGGCCTCGTCGCAGCTCCGAACGTGCAAGGCATTGGCGTCGAGCTCGGAGTAGACCGCAACGGTCCTGATTCCAAGTTCCCTACAGGTACGTGCGACCCTGATCGCGATCTCTCCTCGATTCGCAATCAGGACCTTCTCGAACACGCTCTCCTCACTCGCCCTAGTCTGATCGTCACCATCTCCAACGACAACCTTCGCCCGCGATGGGCCCGACAGTGAGGCTAGTTCGATGAGCAACCTGTTCGCGAGACCCATCATCTTTCCGTTGATCGATTCGACCAATCAGTACCTTGCTGATCAGGCACGACTCGGCGCGCCCGAGGGCATGGTGGCGATCGCGGACCAGCAGAGCGCCGGAAGGGGTCGCCAGGGCCGGACCTGGGTTGCTGGTCCTGGTACTTCGCTGTTGATGTCGATGCTCTTTCGTCCAGCGCTTGATCTTGCAGAGGCGAACCTGGTCCCGACCATCGTTGGACTCGCGACCCACCAGGTGGTGGGCGAGTTGACCGGCGCAGAGTGTGAGTTGAAGTGGCCGAACGATCTGTTGATCGGAGGCAAGAAAGTCTCGGGCCTACTTGGGGAGATCGTTCCGCTGCCGCCGGGGTACGCAATGGTGGTGGGGATCGGTCTTAATCTCTACTGGCCCGAAGGGCCACCGCAAACAGAGGGTGATCAAAACCTCGAGGGGCTTGGTGATCGCGCCACCACACTCTTTGATGTTGCGGGTGAACGCTTTGACCGTGATCATGTCGCCGCTCAGATTCTTCAGAACATCGCGGACGATTACTCGAGGCTCGGCGAGCCTGGCATTGCGGCCAAGATCATGGATCGTTATCGGCGTGCGTGTGGAACGATAGGCCGAGATGTGGAGGTCCAGATGGCGGCTGAGCGTTACCGTGCGCACGCCGTCGGGGTAAGTGATCAGGGCCGACTGATCATCGAAGTACAAGGAGAGCTGAAAGAGCTCGATGCGGCTGACGTTGTCCATCTCCGCACACCGTGAAGTCCGCTCTAATCGCCGAGAGACTAGGGGACACTACGATCTGTGGCCCGAGGGTGCAGGGGAAGTTCACTCCCAACTAGCCTGGTGAACTATGCGCCTTCTCATTACCGGCGGTGCCGGCTTCATCGGTTCCAACTTTGCGAGCTACTGGTCTCAGCAACATCCTGACGACGAGCTTTTTGTCCTTGACGCACTGACCTACGCGGGGAATCGAGCGACGATCGCACCACTTGAGCGTTCGGCGGCGGTGACCTTAGTCCGCGGAGATATCGCCAACCAAGAGTTGGTGGAACACCTGCTCTCAACCTTCATGATTGGGACGATCGTCAACTTTGCGGCAGAGTCACATAACAGCCTTGCCATCTTGGATCCTGCTCGGTTCTTTCGGACGAACGTTCTTGGCACGCAGGCGCTTGCCGATGCAGCTCGTCGTGTTGGGGTCGATCGTTTTCATCACATCTCAACCTGTGAGGTCTATGGAGATCTGGCACTCGACAGTGAGGAGTCATTTACCGAAACGACGCCCTACGCGCCGCGAACCCCGTATAACGCATCGAAGGCTGGCTCTGATCACGTCGTTCGGTCCTACTTTGAGACCTTTAATCTGCCGATGACGATTACGAACTGCTGCAATAACTACGGTCCGTACCAGTTTCCGGAAAAGGTCATTCCGCTCTTTGTGAGCCGTGCGATCGACGACCAGATGCTGCCGCTGTACGCCTCAACGCAGAATCGTCGTGAGTGGCTTCATGTTATTGACCACTGTCGGGCCATCGAACTCGTCCTTCAAGAGGGCAGAGTTGGCGAGACCTACAACGTTGGATCGGGCCGCGAGGCAAGCATTATGGAGATCGCCGACGCAGTCCTTGAGATCACTGGGAAACCAACATCGCTCAAAGAGATCGTTGCCGACCGACCAGGACACGATCGGCGCTACCTTCTCGATTCCACGAAGATCCGTAACGAGCTTGGTTGGGAGCCGACGGTTGACTTTGAGACCGGTCTTGAAGAGACGATCGGGTGGTACATGTCGAACGAGGCGTGGTGGCGTCCGTTGATCGGCCGTTCACCGGTCATCGAAGGGTAGCGGCACGCTTGTCGTCACTCACCGTGGTGCGCTCGTAGATGAAGGTCCTTGTGACCGGCGCCTCGGGCCAGGTAGGAACGGAGTTGGTCGCTGAGCTTGAGCGACGTCGTGATCGTGTGTCATCAGGTATGGCGATTGAGGTGGTGGGGGTCTCGCACGCTGACCTTGATATCACCGCACAAGATGAGGTGATCCAACTCGTGCGGACGGTCGTTCCCGACGCGATCATCCACTGCGCGGCATTTACCGCCGTTGACGCCTGCGAGAGTGAGGCAGAAAAGGCCTTCGAGGTCAACGGTCGTGGCACGGGATATCTTGCTGAGGCAGCCGATGAGGTCGGGGCGCACCTTTGTTATCTCTCAACGGACTACGTCTTCGATGGAACCTTAGATCGACCTTACCGAGAGACCGATCCACCCAATCCAATGTCGGTCTACGGAAGATCAAAGCTTGCTGGTGAACAGACGCTCGATCCCTCGTCGACAATCGCCCGCATCTCATGGGTCTGCGGCCGATACGGCAACAATATGGTGAAGACCATCCTTCGGATCATCGACCAGAGCGATGGACCGTTGCGCTTTGTCGATGATCAACATGGCTGTCCAACTATTGTGAGCGATCTTGTCCCCATGCTGATCGATCTCACCGCGAGTCGACAGGGCGGAATCTTCCATGTAACCAATCAGGGGCCAACGACTTGGTATGAGTTTGTTCGAGCCATCGTCGAGTATGCAGGAGGCGATCCCACACGGGTGGAACCGATCGCGACGAAAGATCTGGTGCCCCCGCGGCCTGCACCGCGTCCGATGAACTCCGTGCTTGACCATCAGGCGCTTGTGGCCCATGGATTTACTCTCCTGCCAGACTGGCACGAACCGACCCAGGCGTTAGTTCGAGCACTCAGGTGAGCATCGCTGCAGTCATCGTCAATCACAACGCGGGGCCAGCACTCACTGCCTGTGTCGAGAGCCTTCTTGCAGCGACGGTCGACGAGGTCATCGTTGTCGACAACCAATCATCAGACAACTCCCTCGACCTTCTTGCGCGGATCTATCCGGAGGTCACTCTGATCGAGACGGGAGCGAACCTCGGCTATGGCAGTGCGATCAACATTGGACGGCGCAAGACTGAGCTCGACTATCTGTTTATCTGCAATCCGGATCTTCTGGTCGACGAGCGCGCTCCTGGGTATCTCGCCTCGTATCTCGTCTCTCATCCTGAGGTCGCGGTCGTTGGTCCGAGGATCCTCGAGCCAACGGGCGAGGTCTACCCTTCGGCCCGCAACTTTCCCAGCGTGATCAATGCGATCGGGCACGGACTCCTTGCGATGTTCTGGCCAACAAACCGGTTCTCTCGCCGTTACAAGCCGCCGACTCTTGATCTCAACAATCCAAGTGAGGCCGGTTGGGTCTCCGGAGCCTGCATGATGGCGCGCGTTTCGGCCTATGACCAAGTGGGGGGATTTGATGAGCGGTATTTCATGTATGTCGAGGACCTCGATCTTTGCTGGCGGCTGACTAACGCAGGCTGGAAGATTGCCTATCAACCGCTTGGTCAGGTTGTACACCAGGGAGGGCTCTCTTCGAGTCGTCATCCCTACAAGATGCAGGTGGCGCACCACCGATCCACCTGGCGATTTGCCCGTCGATCACTCACTGGCCCAAAGGCCGTCCTCCTGCCAGTGGTGGGCGTTGGGCTTGTGGCTCGCCTTTTCATCAGCCTTTGTCGCGAGCGATTCGTTCACCAATCATCCCCGACGACATGAAGAAGGACCAGGGTTTGGGGGCCTGGGACGAGCGGGTCAAAGGTCATGCTCTCCAAGCTCTGCGCTCTTTAGCTAAGGTGAACCAGCCATGCCACGTAACTCTTTTGCCCGTACCGTTGCCCGTGCCGCCGCCAGTGGTGGATCGAAGAGCTATCGGAGCCGCCGCCCAATGGCCTGGTATTCACTCATCACGATCATCGTCATTGTCGGCGTTGGACTGATTGTCTACAGTCGCAATGAAAAGCATTCCAGCGCGACCGTTGCGGCAGAGGGCCCAACAGCAACCGATCACTGGGCTACTGCGCTCGCGATCGATCTGTGCGGGTCGCTTCAAAAGGACCTTGCCGCCAGCACAAATGTGACATCGGTTGGACTCCGGACGTTTGGTAATGGACTGATCGACATCTCTCCTGGCGTTGTGACGAACTCTGCCAACTTTGAGGGCAAAAAGGCAAACCTGGGGACCTTCGCGAAGAACTATTCGGGATTCACCCTGACCGATAGCGCGATCAAAATCCCGGGAAAAACCAAACTTGCAAATGGAGCAAACTGCAGCGGTCCACTTCATGGGAAGGGAACCCTCGTTGCGAAGGTATGGTCTTCGCCGACCGCAAGCCCAATCACCATCACGAAAAACATCACCGCTATCCATCTCACCAACGATCAGATGATCACCCTGGCGTTCGTTCCATCTGGCGCATCGATCCCTGAGCCATCGGCAACTGTCAAAAGCACGTTGATCTCTACGGTCGCAGCGAACGCAAAGATCGGAACCATCGCGACGACGACGACCACGACGATCGCTACTGCGCCTCCGGCCTCAACGTCGACGACGACCAGCACCGTTGCACCAACGTCGACGACCACGACAACGAAGGCGCCAACGACTACGACAACTCCTGCTGGATAGAGCAGATCTCGTGGAGCTCTCGTGCGTGCGTTAGTTCTTCTCGGCGGACAGGGAACACGACTGCGTCCGCTGACCTACGAGATCCCAAAACCAATGTTGCCGGTCGTCGATCGACCGATGATCTTTCAGATCGTTGAGTGGCTCTCCCTCCATGGAGTCACCAAGGTCGTCTTTGCCCTTGGATATCACTCGGCAGCGTTCTTGGACGCATTTCGCGAGGGCAGTTATGCCGGCGTGGAGGTCGTGACCGCGACCGAGCCCTCCCCGCTTGACACCGCGGGTGCAATTGCCTTTGCCTCCGATGTTGCTGGTGTTGCCGGCGAACGTCTCATCGTGGTGAATGGGGATATTCTCACCGATCTTGATCTCGGTGAACTTGTCACATTCCACGAACGACATGGGGCAAGTGCGACGATCGCACTGACCCCGGTCGCAGATCCATCGGCGTTTGGTGTCGTGCCAACCGATGACAATGGACGGGTACTCGCCTTTATCGAGAAACCATCGGTTGAAGAGGCGCCGACCAATATGGTAAATGCGGGTACCTATGTGCTCGAGCCATCGGTGCTTGCACGGATCAATAGGGGTGTGCGGGTGTCCATCGAGCGCGAGATCTTTCCTCTTCTCGTTGAACATGGTGAGCTATACGCAATGGCGTCGTCGAGTTACTGGCTTGATACCGGCACTCCCGATCGCTATCTGCAGGCGCAGAGCGATGTATTAAGCGGACTACGCCCCCGAGTAATGATTCCTGCCAATGTCTGTCAGGAGGGAATGGTCCATATCGGACCAAATGTCAGCCTGTTGGGCGCGATCGAGGGACCGAGCTTTCTTGGTGCGAACGCAAGCGTCGGTGTAGGTGCATCGATTCGGGCTTCGGTCATCGGTGAGCGATCATCGATCGGCGCGGGTGTGCAGATCAGCGGGAGTGTGGTCATGAGTGGGGCATCGATCGGTGCTGGCAGCGTGCTTGAGCGCTGCATCATCGGGCATGATGCTCGAGTTGGCGCCAACGTGAAGTTGCAAGACACGATTATCGGCTCGGGTTTTGAGCTCGCACCAGATGCGCATCTGTTTGATGCACGCCTCCCTGGGTGACGTTCACTTCGTGAGAACTCTCGTAACTGGGGGAGCTGGATTTATCGGATCGACGCTCGTTGATCGATTGCTCGCCGAGGGTCACAGCGTTGACGTCATCGACGATCTTTCCGGCGGCACACTTGCAAACCTTGCGAATGCTCGTTCCCTGGGAGCTGGTTTTTCCTTTCAACAGATGGACGTTCGCGTGCCAGAGTTGATTGAGTTCGTATCGGTCCGTCGTCCTGAGGTGGTCTTCCATTTAGCCGCTCAGACGAGTGTGGCGGCCTCGCTCAATCGACCTGTTTTTGATGCCGATAGCAACATCATCGGGTCGTTGCGCGTCTTTGAGGCTGCGCTCGGCGCGCGATGTTCCAAGGTCATAGTCGCCACGAGCGCGAGTGCGCTTTATGGAGATGGCAACGATAAGAACCTTCCCTTTACCGAGGACACCCCCTACGCGACAGGTTCGCCAAATGCCGTGGCACAGCGAGCGATCATCGATTATCTCAAGGTATACCGCAAACATTTTGAACTCGACTACACCGTGCTGTGTCTTGCCGACGTCTTTGGACCACGCCAGCTCCCGAACGATGAGGCTGGCGTGGTAGCAAACTTTGTTGCTGCACTGAATTCGGAGAGTGCGCCAACGATCTACGGCGATGGCCGTCAGACAAAGGATTTTGTCTTTGTCGATGACGTCGTCGAGTGTTTTGTCCGTTCCATGACCCGAGGATCCGCTTCGCTCTACAACATTGGAACGGGGATAGAGACAAGCATCCGCGAGCTCTATCTGAGTGTCGCAACGGTGACGGGAACCAAGGTCAAACCACTCCGAGCACCAAGTCGTCCGGACGAACCGCGGCGCACCGCCGTTGATTCCCAGCTTGCAAAGCGTGAACTTGGATGGAGCGCTTGGACCTCGCTCATTGAGGGTATCGAGGCAACCGTTACCGGACTCAGACCACAGTGATTGTCGTCTTAAGCGGAGGAGTGGGTGCAGCGCGTTTTCTTCTCGGACTCTCTGAGACGGTCGCACCTTCGTCCATCACTGCCATTGTGAATACCGGTGATGACCTTGAGTGGAACACGCTTCATGTCAGCCCGGATATTGACACGGTCACCTACACCTTGGCGAGGGCAAATGCTGAGACTGGTTGGGGACTTGAGGGCGAGAGTTGGTCGGTAATCGATGCACTCGGCCGCTATGGAGCTTCCACCTGGTTTGGGATTGGCGATCGGGATCTTGCAACACACCTGTACCGCACCGAGGGACTCTCGGGTGGCCGAACGTTGAGTGAGGTGACGCGGGCAATCACTGCCGCATGGGGCGTTGAAGTTGCGATTGTGCCAATGACCGATGATCGAGTGCGGACAAAGTTAATCGTCGACGGTGACGAAGAGATCGATTTTCAGGAGTATTTTGTGCACCGCCATCATGAGGTTGCGGTGTCGAGTGTTCGCTTTGAGGGGATCGAAGAGGCACTTCCGGCGCCTGGAGTTCTCCAAACTCTTGAAGAGGCGGAGGCGATCATCATTGCACCGTCGAATCCAATCGTCTCAATTGGCCCGATCCTCGCGTTCCCGGGAATCGCAGAGGTGCTTCATCGGCGCAGGGATCGCGTTGCGGCGATCTCTCCAATCATCGGTGGCAGAGCACTGAAGGGTCCGGCCGATCGACTGCTACGCGAACTTGGGCATGAATCGAGCGCCACCGGTGTGGCTCGTCTACTCACCGACTGTTGCGCGACGATGATCATCGACGACGAAGATCAAGCAGAGGCAGAGACGATCCGTCGCCTTGGCTATGCAGTTGTGGTTACAAACACCGTGATGACTGAGACCGCTGCTCGCACTGAGCTTGCTCTCACGACGCTTCGCGCACTCGGTATCGGCAACGATCAGGGCGAGAGGTGACCATGTCGAATGATCTTGTTGTCTTTGGAGTAGGTGGCCTACCCGAGATCGTTGCAAAGGATCCACTTGCCAACATGATCGTTGATGCCGTCCAGTCTTCAGGACGCGAACTACTGGCGGGTGATGTACTCGTCGTGACCCAGAAGGTGGTCTCAAAGGCCGAGGGCCGAGTGGTAAAGATCGATCCCGACGATGTCGATGCCAAGCGACTTCTTGCAGAGAGCGAATCGGTCCGTGTCCTTCGTCGTCGAGGCGATCTCGTCATCACGGAGACGAAACACGGCTTTATCTGTGCGAACTCCGGCGTCGATCTCTCGAACGTCGAGCAGGGCTACGCGGTCCTTCTGCCGATCGATCCCGACCGCTCGGCACGAGGCATTCGTGACGCGATTGAGCGCCGACTCGATGTTCGCGTCGGTGTCATCGTCTCGGACACCTTCGGCCGTGTTTGGCGACGCGGCGTTACCGATATCGCTCTTGGCACCGCCGGTATCGCGGCAGTAGTGGATCTTCGTGGCGAGCGCGACGCGCTCGGGCGAGAGCTCGTTGCTACAGAGATCTGCGTCGCGGATGAGATCACGGCTGCCGCTGATCTTGTCATGGGAAAGGCAGATGGAGTGCCAGTCGCGGTGGTGCGTGGAGTGAACCCCGCGTGGCTACGTGAATCATCGGTCAAAGAGGAGATCGTCCGTAGATCACAAGAAGATCTATTCCGGTGATCACGCCGGTGGATGGACATGATCGTGACGCTGGTGTGACACTTGTTGTGGAACAGCTTCGTCGGCCAGTTGCCGGGGGGATTGGCACGTATGCACGCGAGCTTGTTCGCGCACTCGTCACCACTTCGGAAGAGGTCGCTCAACAGATCGTTCTCTATGCAAGTCGTCACCTCGGAGGAGCTGATCCGCTTGCAGAGTTTGGGTGCGCGCTTGCGACCTCTCCGCTTCCCGGTCCTTTGATGACCCGCATGTGGGAGCTCGGATTATTCGGACCGCCCTTCAAATCGAGTGTCGTCCACGCGCTCTCCTTAGCATCTCCGCCGACGCGCGATCCGCTGGTGGTAACGATCCATGACCTTGCCTTCCGTACGCATCCGGAGACCTTTACCTCACATGGTCGGCGATGGCATGAGCGCGCCCTGTTGCGCGCGACAAAGCATGCGGCTTACATTGTCGTACCCTCAGCGCAGGTGAACCAGCAGCTTCTCGACGCCGGGCTTTCGCTAACCCAAGATCGAGTGCGAGTGATCAATGAGGGTGCGGATCATCTTGGTGTAGCCGATCAGGACAAGACCGATGAACTCCTCGGCCGTCTTGGTGTTGTCGGCCGATTTGTCTTGAGTGTGGGTACCATCGAACCGCGCAAAAACCTCGGGCGGCTGATCGCTGCATTTGGGGAGATCCGTGATGATTACGATGATCCGCTCGTTCTGGTGATCTGTGGGCCGAACGGATGGATGGCAAACACCGACCCCACCCCTGGCGTGATCTTTGCTGGTCATGTCGCTGGCCCGGTGCTCGCTGGGCTCTATCAACGCGCCGCCGTCGTTGCCTACGTACCGCTTGAGGAGGGTTTTGGTCTTCCCGTGGCCGAGGCGATGTTCCACGGCGCAGTCGTTCTCGCTAGTCCCGTACCGTCAGCCACCAGTGGTGCCTATCTTGTCGATCCGCAAGATACCCAAGCGATCGCCGATGGTCTTTCCCAGACACTCACCGACGAAGTGCTTCGAGCGGAACTGCGGCGAGAGGCCCTTGCTGCTATCGCCGGTCGCACCTGGGCAAAGACCGCAGCTGAGCATCTCGCGCTCTGGGACGAGGTTCGAGGACGATGAGCCTACGTGCGGAGATGCTCTCCGTTGGTATCGACGTAACAGCGGTGCCCGGCGAACCTGTCGGTGCGGGCCGATACACAATTGAATTGGTCAAGGCGCTTGCGCGACGAAGTGACCTTGAGACCACGGTCTTTTCACGGCGCAGCGATGAACTCCGCTGGACCGACCTGCAGAACGGCATCGAAGAGACCTTCCATGTCGTTGCACGAGCACCAAGATCAAGACCGCTTCGCCTTGCCTATGGAGAGCTTGGTCTCGCTCGTGATGTTCGACATGCACAGCGCCCGATCGATTGCTTTCACGGGCCTCACTATCAACTCCCTAGGCATCTTGATCGTCCCGGTGTCGTGACGGTTCATGACCTCACCTTCATCGATCACCCCGAGTGGCACGAGCGCTCGAAGGTTTTTGTCTTTTCTCGCGCACTTCGCCAGGTTGCCGATCGCGCCGATGTGGTGATCTGTGTTAGTCACCAGACAGCTGATGCGTTCAGCGAACGGTTTCATCCGCGAGGCGAGGTGCGGGTGGTCATGCACGGTGTCGATCACGAACGTTTTAATGGAGTTGGGGATTCGGGCGAAGACGAACAGCTTCGTCGGGCGGTTGGAATTGCCGGCCCCTATCTGTTGCATCTTGGCACCATCGAACCTCGTAAGAACATTCCGAATCTGATCCGTGCCTTTGATCATCTGGCGGACTCGCATTCTGACCTTGAGCTCGTACTCGCCGGTCAGCTCGCGTGGGGATCAGATGCGCTCAACTGCGCACTTGCTGATTCGCACGTTTCCGATCGAGTCCGGCAACTCGGTTACGTCGCCGACGAGCTCGTAGCACCACTTCTGCGAGGCGCTGCGGCGGTTGCTTACCCCTCGATTGAAGAGGGATTTGGTCTGCCCGCTCTTGAGGCGCTCGCCTGCGGATCACCGCTCGTGACGACAAGAGACTCCGTCATGGCTGAGTTCGCCGGTGATGCAGCACTTCTCATCGATCCCGACGACGTTGATGGGCTCACTCAGGCCCTTGAATCATTGCTCGTTGAGGGTACGGACCATGCGGAGCGACGGTCGAAGGGGATTGAGCGAGCAGCGCAGTTCACCTGGGACCGTACTGCGCAGGGTCATCTCGATGCCTACGGCCTCGCACTTGGTCTGTAGGCTCTGTCGCCATGCGTGTCTTTATCACTGGGGCCTCAGGCTTTGTCGGGGGTTGGCTGAGCCGTCATCTGCGGGATATGGGTGACGAGATCTTTACCATGCCGGATTCGATCGATCTTGCGACTCCGGGCGCGGCGATCTCGTACATTACCGAGGCCCGTCCAGAGGTGATCTATCACCTTGCGGCCTTGACCCACGTGGGCCGTTCGTGGGAGGCACCCATGGAGACCTTTCGGGTAAATGTGCTTGGAACAATTGAACTCTTCGAGATCGTGCGCCAACTTCCTGAGGTCCCTCGGGTAGTTCTCATCAGCTCCTCTGAGGTCTACGGATCGGGCGACGGCTCGGTGTTCACTGAGGACGCGCCGCTCCGACCGGTAACGCCCTATGCAGCAAGCAAGGTGGCAGCAGAGTTTGCCGGCCTGCAGGCCTACTTGGGTCGTAAGGTCGAGGTGGTTCGCGCCCGTCCCTTCAATCACGTTGGACCGGCTCAGGCAGAGTTCTTTGTTGTCTCGGCGCTCGCAAAGCGGATCGCGGAGGCAGAGCAAAGCGGAGAGAGCGAGATTGCGGTTGGCAACCTTGGTGCTCAAAGAGACTTTGCTGACGTCCGTGATGTTGTTCGGGCTTACCGACTTCTTGCTAGCGACGGTGTTCCTGGCGAGGTGTACAACGTCTGTTCGGGTATTGGCCGTTCAGTCGAATCGCTCTTTCAGACGCTGGTCTCGCTTGCAAAGATCGAGGTCACCTCAAAGGTCGATCCTGAGCTCTTTCGCCCCGTGGATGTTCCCATTTTGGTTGGCTCCGCACGCAAAATCACCGCGCTGACGGGATGGGCACCAAGTCTTTCGATCGAAGAGACCCTCGCCGACACCTTGACCTACTGGCGTACAAAGGTGGGCAAGAGCACGGTGGTGTGATTGCCGGGTGAATGCACGAGCCCAGCTCAGTGCTGATTTCATCCCGGCCTCGAGCTTGGTGATGGGATAAATCTCGCTCAAAATGAGCCCTCTTCGGCTAGCGTCTTTGTATGCCGGAGGAGCAGATACCACCGGTAGCCGCGGTCGTTGTGGCACACGACCCCGGTCCGTGGTTTGAAGAGTGCCTGCAATCGATTCTTGTGCAGGACTATCCCAACCTTGTTGTGCTTGTCGTCGATGCGGCCAGTACCGAGTTGCTCGCGCCCCGGGTCGCATCGATCGATCCCACTGCCTATCTGCACCGTCTTGAGGTCAATGCGGGCTTTGGTCCAAGCGTCAACAGCGTCTTAGGGCTCGTTGAGGGCGCCTCGTTTTATCTGGTGTGTCACGACGATGTCATCTTGGATCCGGACGCGCTCCGCCGTCTTGTTGAAGAGTCATACCGCTCAAACGCAGCGGTGGTTGGACCCAAGTTGGTCGACATCAACGAGCCCGATCTGATCTTGCAGTTTGGCCTCAGCGTCGACCGCTTCGGAGCGCCGGTTCGCCGAGTCGAGCACCGAGAGTTTGACCAGTCCCAGCATGATGAGACCCGAGAGGTCTTTGCTGTGCCCGGAGGAGCGACGCTAGTCAGGGCCGATCTCCTCGAGACCCTGCGTGGCTTCGATCCGGAGATCTCGATGTTCGGCGAGGATGTCGACCTTTGTTGGCGGGCCCAGATGGCGGGTGCGCACGTAGTGGTCACCCCCTTTTCGGTTGTGCGACACCGAGAGGCTGCGGCGAGTCGACAGCGTGAGCTCACCGAGGCCCGAGCACTGCAGTGGCGACATGAGCTTCGCTCGGTTCTAAAGAACTACGAGCACCTGCACCTTGTGCTGCGTGTCAGCGAGATGGCGCTCTTCTCGCTGATTGAGATGGCCTATTTCTTCGTGATCGGTCACCGACGTCGGACAAGAGAGGTGATTGAAGCCTGGCGTTGGAACCTCGCGCCGGAGCAGCATCTCAAAGAGCGGCGTCGCGCCAACCGTCGAATTCGTCGGATCTCTGACTATCACGTTGCAGAGAAGATGAGCAGCGGCACCTCGCGCCTTACCCGATTTTTCCGACCGGGAATCGAACAGCTTGGTCAGCGTTGGAGTACCAACCGCGAGGTCCTCACGCTCTGGCAGAGTGGGCTCGTGCGACGTGGCGGTGATCTGCGTCCCCGTTGGGTTACCAACACGATGTGGGTGGCAGCTCTCATCCTTGTCCTGGGTGGCCGCTCGCTCGTGACCTCCCATCTTCCGCTCATTGGCGACTACCTTCCGTTGCCGACAACCACGGCGCTGATCGGCCATTACTTCCACGGATCAACGAGCGCAGGAACCCAGGCACTTGGACCAGTTACTCCGGCACTGCTCTGGCTCGGACTTGGCGGAATTGCGCTCTTTGGTGCGATGGGGATCTTGGTCAAACTGGGTCTCCTTGCGTGCATCGTGATCGGTGCACTTGGAATGATCCGGCTGGTACGCCCCTTTGGGCCACCAACCGCCCGCTGTGCAGCGGTGCTCACCTATCTCTACCTGCCACTTGCATGGAATGATCTCGCCCGTGCTGATATCGGTGCACTCGTCGCCTACGGCGTGACACCCTACCTACTTGCTCGTCTGATGCGTGCCTCAGGACAGGCGCCTTTCGTCTTACACAGCTTTCCGATCAAGTCCGCCGAGACGATCAACGAGATTTTGAGCCTCGGAGTTCTTCTCACGGTCGCAGCGGCCTTTGAGCCTGCCCTGTTGTTCCTTCTCCCACTTATGGCCATTGGACTCTTGCTCGGTTCAAGCGTTCTCACCAAACAGGCGGTGGAGTTCCGAACATTGGCCGTGGCCCTCGGCGCAACGGTCCTCGCTCTCGTCGCTCTGTTTCCCTGGTCGCTGACCTTCATCCAACCGGGAGTGAACTTGGGCGTTCTCACCGGTGCGGTGACAGACAGTGTGCACGCTCCACAGCTGGGCAAACTCTTTCGGCTAAATGTTGGCCCCTATGGCTCCGGGGTACTGAGTTGGGGTGTTGTGCTCGGTGCCATCTATGTTCTCGTGACTGGACGGTCGGAGCGGTTTGTGTGGGGTGTGCGGCTTTGGGCACTCGCACTGTGGTCGGTGCTCTTTACCTGGCTTGGTGCGCAGGGTTGGTTGGGATCGGGATTCGGCTCCGCGCGGATTTTCATCGCTCCCTTTGCCGTTGTGATGGCACTTTTGGTCGGCCTGGGGGTCGCCACCCTGATCGAGGATCTTCGCAGAACGACATTTG
>CAIVND010000167.1 GCA_903907185.1 uncultured Acidimicrobiaceae bacterium | reverse complement strand
GTCAACGACGAGAATCCTCAGTTCAATATCTCTGGCAGTAATCGATTGTTCTGTCGCGTGGGACATCACACGACCGGAGGTGGATCCCCGTGTGCGGTGGCGGCAAGTTGCGGATCCCAGGCGCATACCGTGCAGGCATGACGAAAAACTTCATGAGCAAACGCTAAAGCAGACGCATGTGGGTCAGCGCTCAAACAGACATCATCCCAATCAAGAAGGTATTCACCCAAGTCAGCATTCCAATTCGCCTTTGGTGAAGAAAGTGACGCGCCTCCGAACGAGGGGGGTGCCGGGTGCGCGTAGCCATAGAACGCTGCTTTGGGATATCGCGCATCGCCGGGCCACCAGCCAATGGCAACCTCCTGCGAGTCCATTGCGTTACGCATGATGAAATCATCTGTAGGAGGCTTGGCTGGTTTGCCGGAGAACAGGTTCACCGCTAAATCGAATGAACCCCACCAGGCATTGACTGGTGTCGATCGACCACGATAAGAGGCTCGAAAGGCCGTTAATACTGAAGCCGCCTGAGTCGCGGCTGCAAAGAACTCACTCACCTGTGCGGGCTCATAATGGAAGTGATCCTCATCTGCATCGAGCGGCACGCTCCAGGAAACCTCCTGCGGAGTTGGGTCGATAGCGACCGGACCTCCAGCATCTTGAACAGCGCGCAAAACCTCTTTGGTTACTGCTCCGACGGTTCGATTTGGGGTTAGGGAGATGCGAGAAATCTGTCCACTGCTGTGTTCAATCACCGTCTCATGCGAGTGAAGATCAAGCAAAATCACTAGCGATCCTGAACCATCCGGTGCTGGCAGAGGGGAGGTTTCGATACCTCTCGCAGTCAAACGTAGTGCTGCATGTTGAAGCTGAGGCTCCGGTGGGGCGAGCTTTGCTGCCAGCTTGCCGAGAATCTGGCTGTGGGCGTGCAGCGTGTCGCAGGTTTCGCTCCAGCTCTCATACGAGACGGCCGTCCAGGTTGCCACAGTTCAACGGTAGCGAAGAATGGTGACCACATCAACGGATCGGCCATGTCACTGCGAGTCCTACCGACGTCTTGAACGAGGAGTGAGTTCCCCCGGTACTGCTCGACAAAGCCAAAAGATTGGTCGACGGATGTTCTCGTTCTCGATAAAAAGCAGGGAGTCAGCAAAAAAGGAAGGGCCGGGCGCATGCGCCCGACCCTTCCTTCACTACCTATTGAGTTGTTACAGCTTGCTGATTGCGTGCTTTAGCGCGCGCTCTGCGGCCCGAAGTGCAGCGAGCCTCTTAAGAGCTGCCCTGTGGGCTGATCCCTTGGTGTTTCCGACCTTGGCAACTGCTGCCTTGATCTTTGCATTGTCCCTCTTCAAAAGGGCCTTGTCATGACGCAAGAGCGCCTGACGCTGTGATGCGGTCAGCTTAGGTGTGCTCACAACTGCGGCGGAGTTGACCGCTGCAACTGACTGTGCGTTCGCGACCACGGCGGCCGAGTTGGCTACAACATTGGCGATCGACTGATTTGCAGCCGTCGTTGATCCAAGGTTCGAGTCACCAGGAATGGAGACTGTTACCGGAGCTACCGTCGCTGGGGGATCGACGTTGGTAAACGTCACCTCAGTGAGCGTGGTCTCGCCGATGACAACAGATGCCGTCGAAGACAGCGCTGTTGGGCATGAGAGAGCAGGAGTTCCTGCTGCGCAGACATTGGTCGTTCCAGCAAGAACGCTCTCGGTTGTAAGCGTTGGTACACCTGCGACGTTTTCAGATACGAAGGTTGGCGAAACAGTGATTGCCTGTGTCGCGTTGCCCGTGGTTCCGGCCTCGGTGATGACCTGTGTCGAGTTGAATGGGCGCGATCGCGCAACGGCAGTAACTTCGGCACCTGCGAGGAGCGCCATCTGAATAACAAGGTGACCGACGCCACCGATGCCAAAGTTGGCCACC
>CAIVND010000166.1 GCA_903907185.1 uncultured Acidimicrobiaceae bacterium | reverse complement strand
TGGAGCGGACGACGGGATTCGAACCCGCGACCCTCACCTTGGCAAGGTGATGCTCTACCACTGAGCCACGTCCGCGTAGCGCCTAGTCATCGTACCAAGTTCCACGTCGGAGCGAGATCGGCCTCCAACCTGCACTGATGAGTATTCAGCTCGCTCAACGGCCAGTGTGGCCAAATCCTGACTCACCGCGTTTGGTCGAATCGAGCTGTTCAACCACCAAGAATTTGACCTGATCCGCCTTGACGACCATGAGCTGCGCGATCCTGTCTCCACGGTGCACCTCGTAGGGGGTGGAGGGATCGGTGTTCACCAAGATGACCTGGACCTCACCGCGAAATCCAGAGTCGATGAGTCCCGGGGCATTGAGGCAACAAACACCGTGGTTGGCGGCAAGCCCACTACGTGAGAGTACGTAACCGGCATATCCCTCGGGAAGTGCGATCGCAATGCCCGTCGGGATCAAGGCTCTTCCTCCACCTGGGGCAAGAGTTGCATCGATCCGAGCAGCCAAGTCAACGGCAGCGTCGCCTGGCTTTGCGTAGCTTGGCAGGACCTCAAGGTCGGGATCAAGGCGAACGAGGGGAATTTCAAGCATCAATGCACGGTAGTTGAAAACATCAAGGACACCGCCTGATTAGCATCGCTACATGCTTGCATGGATGGATCTTGAGATGACTGGCCTTGATCCCAAACGACACGTGATTGTTGAGATCGCGACGATCATCACCGATGACAACCTTGAGATCATCGCTGAGGGTCCCGACCTCGTCCTTCATGCGACCGAGGCAGAACTTGGTGAGATGGACGATTTCGTCACCACGATGCACACCCAATCCGGACTCCTCGATCAGATCAAGGCATCAACGCTCACCCTCGAAGAGGCCGGCCAACAGACGCTTGATTTTCTCAAACTGCACATCCCTGAGGCCGGTCGGGTGCCGCTCTGTGGCAACTCCATCGCGATGGATCGTCGATTCCTCGATCAGTACCTGCCTGATGTCGAGCACTACCTTCACTACCGATCCATCGATGTCTCGACGTTAAAGGAACTCTGCAAGCGTTGGTATCCACCGCTCTATGGCAAAGCTCCCCAAAAATCTGGCAACCATCGCGCGCTTGATGACATCCGCGAGAGTGTCGCCGAACTCGCCTACTACCGAGATAACTTCCTCCAACTCCCCCCGCCACGCGTCTAAGTCGCTCGCACGCCAGCTGGCTGCTACTCAGACGGCGACAACGATCCGTCCACGAACTTCGCCCCGAAGGATCGTTGGAGCAGCATCGATGACATCGGCGAGTGCGATCTCGTGTCCGATGGTTGCAAGATCTTCGTCGCTAACGAGCTCAGCCAATGACTCCCATGCTTGCCTGCGATCCTCTTGCGGCGGATTGCCCGAGTCGATCCCCGCGAGAGTGACGCCGCGCAGGATAAAGGGATACACGGTGAGCTCGAGCTCCGCACCACCAGCAAGTCCACACGCGGTAACCGTGCCATGCGGGCGCGTGGTACGGATCACGTTCGCAAGTGTCTTCCCACCAACACTGTCAACGCCGGCACCGAAACGTACACGACCGAGCGCCCGCGCATCCACCTCTGAAAGTTCTGCACGATCGATCACCTCGTCAGCACCAAGAGCGGTAAGAAACGCCTTCTCGTTTGTTCTGCCCGTTGAGGCGACAACGTGATAACCAAGGCGTTCACCGAGCAGTACCGCGAACGAGCCAACACCACCGCTTGCTCCGGTGACCACGAGTGGGAGTCCACCGAGATCGCTTGCACGCGACCGGTTTCGTTCAAGCGCAATGAATGACAGCATCGCAGTGAATCCCGCCGTACCAATGATCGCTGCAGAGCGAAGCGACATCGATGGCGCAAGCTTCTCGCACCACTCACCCGGCACGCGCGCATAGGCGCAGTACCCACCAGGGTGATTCTCCCCAATCCCCCATCCCGTTGCAACGACCGAGTCGCCAACATCTATCCGTTCGCTCGCACTCGCGATCGCCCGGCCGGCGATATCGATGCCACCGATCATCGGAAAGCTCCGAACGATTGGCGCGCTCCCGGTGAGCGCGAGACCGTCCTTGTAGTTGAGACTCGAGTACGCGACCTCGATCAGTACATCGCCATCACCGAGATCGCCCTCGGTGACATCAACAAGGCGCGCCGGTGTTCCATCGGGCTCGGCGACCAAGACTCCGGGAAACGATGCCGGCAGTGCCGAAAGGTCGAGAGCGTCCGCCATCTAGAGATCTCGGATCAGTGGCTCGAGCTCACTGCCAATCTCGGCGATCTGGTCGAGGTCGGAGAGATCGAGGATCTGCAGATAAACCCGCGAGATTCCATGTTTGGCATAGACCGCGAGCCGCTCGGCGATCACCGAGGCCGAACCGATGAGTCCAACCTGACGGAGCTCGTCGACCTCTCGATCGATGATCTTCGCTCGGCGTGCACACTCAGCATCGGTCGACCCGATCACCGTCGTGAGCGCAATGGACTTGATCACCGTTGATCCGTCTCTCTCACGTTCCTCGCAGGCCCGATCAAAGGAGGCAAAAGAGGTCGTTACCTGATCCATGGTGGGGAACGCGAGATTGAACTCATCGGCGAACCTTGCAGCAAGAGCGGGCGTACGTCTCGGACCCTTTCCGCCAACGATGATCGGAAGATGCGACTGTGTTGGCTTGGGTAATGCCGGACTGTCGGTGAGCTCGTAATATTCCCCGGCAAACGAGTAGGTCGAACCACGAGGTGTCGCCCACAGTCCGGTGATGATCTCGAGCTGTTCCTCTAGACGACCCAGTCGCTCACGAGGTGTCGCCGGAAAGGGAATCCCGTAGGCGAGATGTTCTTTTTCGAACCAACCCGCACCGAGCCCGAACTCAACGCGGCCACCACTCATCTGATCGACCTGCGCGACAGAAACCGCAAGCGGCCCGGGATAACGAAAGGTCCCTGCGGTGAGCAACGTGCCCAGGCGTAGCTTTGAGGTCTCGCGTGCGATCGCGCCAAGGGTGATCCAGGTATCGGTTGGACCAACGGTGTTTGGGTCCTCGTTCCCCATCCGGACAAGATGATCCGAGCGAAAGAACCCATCGAGCCCTGCCTGTTCGGTTGCGACGGCAAAGCGCAGCTGATCGTCGAAGGTTGCGCCCTGCTGTGGCTCAATGAAGATCCGGATATCCATCTCAGTGCCCTTCGTTCAACGTCGTTATTTGCTCAGAACTGATAGCGGCGCAGTCCACCGTCGACCGGGATCACCGTTCCGGTGATGTAGCGGGCCTGCGGAGAGGAGAGAAAGGCAACCAGACTGGCGACGTCTTCGGGCTGACCGTATTCGCCGACGGGGATCTCATTCTCGCTCTGCCACTTGCGATACTCGGGGGTGTAGTTACGAAGGATCTGCTCACTCATGATCCGACCCGGTGGGATCGAGTTCACGGTGATGTTGAACTTGCCAACCTCGCGCGAGAGTCCCTTCGCGAAAGCATGCATCGCCGCCTTCGCGGCGAAGGCGCCGTTGAGACCCTCCGGCTCAGACTTCCCGGTGATGTTGATGATCCGACCCCAGCTGTTGTCGATCATCTTTGGCAGCACTGCCATAGTGAGTTGCCGGTGGCGGATGAAGTTCAACGTCACTGCCTCATCCCAATCGGCGTCGGTTGACTCGAGGGTGAACGAACGCGAACCTCCCGCGTTGTTTACCAAGATCTCCACCACGCCAAGGCCCGCGAGCGCAGCCTCCGCGATCATGGTCGGCGCACCCTCTTTGAGACAGTCCGCCTCGATCACGATCGGGCGCTCGCCACCAGCCGCCTCGACCTCATCTGCGAGCTCATTCAGTCGATCAACTCGCCGTGCAACTATCGCGAGACGAACGCCCTCGGCTCCGAGCGCGACCGCGATTCCGCGACCGATGCCGCTACTCGCGCCGGTAACGAGCGCGGTCCTCCCCGAAAGTTGAAGATCCATGATTACTCCCCTATTTACAGCCGACCGAGTCGGTCTTAGCCCCGCCCAACGTAGGGCATCGTGTTTGCCATCACCGTCATGAATAGCACGTTCGCGTCGAGCGGAAGACTTGCCATGTACACAACCGCCCGCGCTACGTGATCAACCTCCATCCGATCCTCGGAGATGACCTCGCCATTCGCCTGGATGATCCCCTCGCGCATGCGTTCCGTGAGGGGCGAGACCGCATTGCCAATATCGATCTGTCCGCACGCGATGTTGAAGGCCCGGCCGTCGAGTGAGGTCGACTTGGTGAGACCGGTCATCGCGTGCTTGGTGGCGGTGTAGGGAGCCGAGTTCGGTCGCGGCGTGTGCGCCGAGATCGAACCGTTGTTGATGATGCGACCCCCCGATGGCTCCTGACGCTTCATGATCCGAAAGGCCTCCTGTGTGCAGAGAAATGCCCCGGTGAGATTCGTATCAACGACCGTCCGCCACTGCTCAATGGTGAGCTCTTCAAGGGGGATACCTGGTGCCCCGGTGCCTGCGTTGTTGACGAGCAGATCCACCCGTCCGTGTGTCTCAATCACGCCAGCAAACAGATTATGGACCGAGTTCGGATTGGTCACATCAGTCGGAAGAACGTACGCCGGTGTTGGCCCAGTACAGAGTCCCGCCGTCTCAACGAGGCCACTCGGTCGCCTGCCCGCAAGCGCGACCACGTAGCCTTCGTGGTGAAGCGCTACCGCGATGGCACGGCCGATGCCTGACCCCGCACCGGTGATGATGGCGACGCGTTCTTCGCTCACACTCTCTCCTCCGTCTTGCTGTTTGGCCGATGGTGGACAAAGAACGAGGCGCTTACTCGAGCGATGACCGTTCCATCAGCAGTGACGAGACCATTCGCAAAGGCCATCGACCGGCCAACTCGATCGATACTCGGATGCACCTCAATCCATTGGCCGATCCGGGCACCCAAAAGAAACGACGCATGCAGATCGACGGTCACGGCAACCGCGTTGGCGGGGATAACTTTGCGCACTAGCCGTCCTAACGCCGTGTCACAGAGCGCCAAGATCACACCTCCATGAACGCCCTCCATGGTGTTTGCATGATCGGGAAGTGCCCGTAGACCGAGGGTGGGGTCGTTCTCGTCACTCGGGAAGTAGACCGGTCCATAGTGCACGGCAAAATTACTGGCCTCATAGGGCACGAATCCTTCGGGAATTTCCACGTCCTTACACTACGGAGCCTGTCACGCCCGTGCTTTGACATTGCCTTGTTGGGCCACCGAAAAAATGCCACCAAGCCATGTCGGTCACTACTGCCCCTGGTCGTTGATATTTGCCTCGGTCGACCTGAGACTGGATCGATCTGAGGCCGGATCAACTGAGACTTGGTGGATCTTGAGACTTGGTCGATCTTGAGACTGGGTCAACCTGCAAGGATGGTGGGATGAACGACACCTACACTCACGGCCACCAAGAGTCGGTGCTGCGCAACCACCGTTGGCGGACCGCGGAGAACTCCGCTGCGTACTTACTTCCCCATCTCACGCCGACGATGTCGCTTCTCGATGTGGGCTGTGGGCCGGGCACAATCACTGCAGATTTTGCAAAGATCCTCTCGAATGGCCGTGTTGTCGGTCTCGACTCCGCCGATTCAGTCATCGCCGAGGCCTCGGGCCAGAGCGACCTCCCTTCCAACTGCACCTTTGTCACTGGTGATGTGTATGCACTCCAGTTCGACGACTCGACCTTTGACGTCATCCATGCCCACCAAGTTCTGCAGCATCTCGTCGATCCGGTTGCAGCGCTGCGCGAGATCTACCGCGTTCTCAAACCGGGCGGAATCATTGCACTGCGCGAGTGTGACTATCAGGCATTTCTCTGGGCTCCAGCCGACCCCGTGCTCAGCCGATGGTTGGAGCTCTACCACGCGGTTGCAAAGCGCAACGGAGCCGAACCCGACGCCGGCCGGTACATGCTTACCTGGGCGCACGCCGCGGGTCTCAGCAACATCCGCCTCAGCGGATCGTTGTGGTTCTTTGCCGATGATGCTTCACGGGCCTGGTGGGGCGGATCGTGGGCGGAGCGGGTAGAGAGTTCTTCGTTCGCAACCCAGGCGATGAACTACCAACTCACCACAACAACAGAGCTCGGCGAGATTGCGCTCGCGTGGAAAAGGTGGCTTTCGGACCCGGACGCAACCTTTGGTGTGCCAAATGTTGAGGTTCTCGCGACGAAGTGAACAGGCAACGGAGATGGCTGGGCAACCAGAGATGCCAGAGCAACTAAGGATGCCAGGGCAACCAGAGGCAACCGCGCAACCACCAGTCAAACGTCGAACCGGACTCGACCGACTTTGGACGGTGCCAAATGTTCTCTCGGTGTCCCGGATCATCCTTGTTGGCTGTTACCTCTTTCTGCTCTTCGCTTGGAACGATCGGGTCACTGCGACCTTCGTGCTCGCGGCAGCAGGCATCACCGACTTCCTCGATGGCTACATTGCACGACGCTTTGATCAGGTGACCACTCTTGGCACCGCGCTCGATCCAACAGCAGACCGAGTGCTACTCGCGAGTGCAATCTTTTCGATGATCGCCTACGGTGCCGTGCCGATCTGGCTTGCCGTTGTCGTGCTCATTCGCGAGCTCTCAGTCGCAACCGCGGTGATCTATCTCGACCGACGAGGAGCGCCCCGTCTCGAGGTGAATTTCATCGGCAAATCAGCGGCATTTGGGTTCATGGTGGGATTTCCCCTCCTGCTCCTTGGCCACGGTCCAGGGAGTTGGACCCATCCACTGACCATTGCGACCGAGATCGCCCTCATCCCGGCGATCATCCTCTCCTATATCTCTTCGCTCTCCTATCTTCGACCAGCTCAACGGCTATTTCTGTCCAAGAGCTAACCTTCAGCCCCGTGGTCTGATCGCTCGGCACCGGGATCTCGATGACGGTCTGTCAAAAGAAGAAAACCCAGTAAAACCGCGGAAATCGGGCGGATATCCCCAGAATTTTCCCTTTTGCGGTCTAAGTTCGTCGTGGGACCGAGCCACCGTGGTTTCGGATCGAAGGAGGACTCGTGAACAAAAGCGAGCTCGTAAGCGCGGTCGCTGAAGAGGCAGGCTGCTCTAACACGCAGGCCGAGCAGATCATTGGCGCACTGTTTAGCTCAATTGTCACTGCTGCACAGAGTGACGACAAGGTTGCATGGCCTGGCTTTGGATCATTTTCCATCAGCCAACGCGCTGCACGAACAGGACGTAACCCTCAGACGGGCGAGACGATCAAGATCGCTGCCTCAAAGGCACTGCGCTTTAGCCCAGCTGCCGCTTTGAAGGCTGCCCTCAACGGCAAGTAAGTAACACAACGCCATTCCTCGGGTCTGGCAGTTCACACAATCGGGTTCAGTTTGGAGTTCACACTCCGAACTGGGCCCGCTTGCATTTTTCAACCACGATCAAAATGACCTCGAGCACGAACCCAACAACACCCTGGCTGGTCGCCTGGACTCGGCGAACCTGTTTGATCAGGCCGTTGAGTCACGCTTTGCCTGAGCGATCAGCTCGAGCACTCTCGGCGGTGTGAGTGGTTGGCGAACGATCTTGTTCACACCGAAGGGCGAAAGCGCATCGGCGACAGCATTGATAATCGCCGCGGGTGCCGCTATCGCACCACCCTCCCCCATCCCCTTAAATCCACCCGGGTTTGTCGGAGCGTGCGTCTCCAGATGGTCGTACTCGATCTCTGGCACCTCGGTCGCGGTGGGAATGAGGTAGTCGAGGTAGGTCGTGGTGAGCGGGTTGCCATCCGCGTCGTAGACGAACTCCTCATAGAGGACTCCACCGATGCCCTGGATCACACCGCCAGCGATCTGTCCCTCGACAACATTGGGGTTGATAATGACGCCACAGTCTTCACTCACGATGTACCGGCGCACCATGACCCGTCCCGTCGTTGGATCCACCTCGCAGATCGCGACGTGGGTGGCGTTCGAGAAGGTTGAGGGAACATCGGTGGTGAACCTCCCCAACGATTCAAGACCTGGCTCCATCCCCTCGGGAAGACCACTTTGGGTCGATGCGATCGAGGCGATCTCGGCGAAGGTCTTGGCGAGCGTTGGCACGCCACGGACCGAGACCACCCCCGACTTGATCTCAAGGTCCTCAGGACTCGCCTCAAGTGCGTGCGAGGCGAGCTCCATCACCTTGGTACGAAGCTCCGTGGCTGCCTTGATGGCGGAGTTGCCGCCACCAATTGCGTTTCGACTTCCGCCGGTCGTTCCACCGAAGGGGGTAGCCGCTGTGTCGCCGATGACGATGTTGACATCGGCGATATCTACGCCAAGCTGATCGGCAACGATCTGACAGAGTGTCGTCTCCACGCTGTGTCCCTGTGATCCCGAACCTGTCGCGACAAAGACCTTCCCGGTCTCATCGATACGGATCGCGACGCCGTCACTGATCCGTCGAACTGGCATGCCCGAGGGCTCGATGACGACGCTGATACCAACGCCGAGGTAACGTCCCTCGTCGCGAAGCCGGGCCTGCTCAGCGCGAAAGTCCTCATAACCCAAGATCGCGACCGCACGCTCGAGTGTCTCCTCACCGGTGACGAGGTCATAGACCATGCCCGTGGCCGTCGTGTGTGGAAGCTCCTCGCGATGCAAGACATTTCGCCGACGGATCTCGAGTGGATCGATGCCAAGACCCTTGGCGACAACATCCATCATCGTCTCGCGAAGAACTGTCTCTAGCATCCAGGGACCTCGGTAGGCGGCGCGCGAGGAGGTGTTCGTTCGCAACGCCGCTGTCCTGGTTGCAACGACTGGACAACGGTAGGGACCGGGGATCATCTTTTCAAAGCTCTGCATGCCAACGCCGCCGTAGGCACCGATGTCTTGAAAGTGATCCACCTTGATCGCCAACAAGATGCCCTCATCGTCGGTCGCGAAGGTGACGTGAGCGAGCTCGCGACGTGCATGAGGACCCGCGACCAGGTTTTCGTAGCGATCTTCGATCCACTTCACCGCAACGTTCAGGATCCTCGCTGCGATCGGTATCGCCGACTCCTCACGACTGACGCTGATCTTTTGACCAAATGCTCCCCCGACATCACCGGCGATCACTCGCACACTCGAGAGCGGCAGATCGAGCAGCTTTGCGAAGTGGGCAACGGCGGGATGGGGACCCTGCGTGGAGATCCAAACCGTCATCTTTTGACCGGCCGACTGCCACTGCGCGATTACTCCCCTTGCCTCCATCGGCGAGTGCACATACCGGTGTTGCTGGAGGGTCTCGCTAAACACGTGTGGAGCGTTTGCAATTACTGCATCCACGGTGGCATAGGAGGGGTTCGCTGATTGATCAACGAGGTTCGTCTTGTCGCCGGGGTGGGCAATATGGAGATCGGCGATCGCATCTTCAAGTTCGATGACGGGACTGAGCACCTCATAGTTGATCTCCACGAGTTCGCAGGCGTCCTCGGCCTGTGCTCGACTCTCCGCAACGACCAGCACGACCGGTTCACCGACGTAGGAAACATAGGCAGTTGGCAAGATCGCGTGACGCCAGTTCGATGGGACATCGATCTGCGCACTCAAGTCATGCCCGGTGAGTACCCCAAATACCCCGGGTGCCGAAAGCGCTGCTGTCGTATCGATCGAAACGATGTTGGCGAGTGGATAGGGACTTCTCACGAAGGCCGCGTGACCCATCGCGGGAAGCATGATGTCGGCGACGTAACTCCCCTGACCACTGAGTAGGCGAGGATCCTCTTTGCGACGGGTACGTGCTCCGACAAATCGGGAAGCCTCAGGACTCAGTACCTCTTGAACCTCAACATCAGTCACCCGCTACCTCCAACCCGAAACTTTCCTCTGACACTAGTGCGGCTTCGATCCACACGATCTGTTCGCCAATCAACGGACCAAGATCAGAAAAGCTCCCCAACGGTGTCCAACTTCTATGCTGAGCGGGTGGATTGGCGAGCGTTGTTGGGTATCTCCTCGGCAGTTCTCTATGTCATCGCCGCAGTTCCCTACGTCCGTGCCGCGCTACGACGCTCGGTACGACCGAACCTGGTTACTTGGGGTGGAAGTACGGTCGTCAACGCCACGGCCTTCGCCGCGCAGATGAGCGCTGAGCCCTCGTGGTCCGCACTGATCGCCGGAGTGACTGCGTGTTACTGCCTACTCATCGTCATTTTGACCTGGAGAAATGGGGATCGTTCGCTGAACCGTCTTGATCTGTGGTGCCTCTGTATCGGAGCAGTTGCAATCGTCGCTTGGCAGCTCAGCGACGTCGCCGAGGTGGCACTGTTCCTCTCGATACTGGCCGACGTGATCCTGTGCATACCGATGATCGAAAAGACGAGAAGGTTCCCACGTTCGGAGATCCCGTCGCCCTTTCTCATCGCTGCCGGCGCGGGATTTCTCAGCGCCCTCTCCGCAGCGCACATCGATGCGGTGAGCCTGAGTTGGCCGATCTGGCAGATCTTCGTGAACGGCACCATTGGCCTTCTCGCGCTGAGAACCCGCACGATCGCTATCTGACAAGGTGACTCACTCGCGACGGTTCACGGTGTCGATGAGGAAGCGGTCGCCGATCAGATACGCTTAACTGAGCCAAAGTTCGGTGTACGGATTCACAATGAGGAGGGGTGAGAGTGAAAGCTGCACAATTTACCTATCACGCTCCAACCACCACATCAGAGGTAGTTGATCTCGCACGAGAGCTCGGCGATGAGATGAAGGTCATCGCTGGCGGACAGAGCTTGGTGCCGATGCTGGCACTTCGTCTTGCGCGCTTTGATCATCTCGTCGATCTCAATCGCATCCCCGAGCTGCAAGGTATCGAGCGCGAGGGAGATGAGATTGTGATCGGTGCCTGTACTCGACAGGCGGTCGTCGAACACAGTGAACTGGTGGCAACCGCCGTACCGCTGCTTTCGCGGGCGCTTCCCAAGATTGGTCACTTTCAGATCCGAAACCGCGGGACCATCGGTGGGTCGGTCGCACATGCCGATCCTGCATCCGAGCTGCCGTGTGTCGCGCTCTGTCTCGACGCGACGATCATGGTCGATGGTCCAAACGGTCCGAGACAGATCGCCGCGCGTGACTTTTTTCTCTCCGTCTGGACGACGGCCGCTGAGCCCGATGAGATCATCACCCATCTTCGATTTCCGATCACAAGCCCGAACAGTGGCTACGCGATCGAGGAGTTCGCGTTACGCAGTGGCGACTTTGCCCTCACTGGATCGACCGCCGCGATCACCGCTGGATCTGATGGCACGATCACTCATGCCGCTTTGGGCTTCATGGGCATGGGAATGACACCGCTGCGAGCAGCCAACGCTGAAGAACAGCTCATCGGTAGACCGCTTGACAGTGTCGACGTGGTCGCAGCCGCCGAGGCGGCGGTTGGAACACTGTCGCCGAGCGATGATGTTCACGCCTCTGCTGCCTACCGATCACAGGTTGCCACCAAGCTCTGTAGCGATGCGCTACGCAGTGCAATTGAGGAGGCTCGCCGTGGATGAGATCGCCGTCTCCATTGAGGTCAATGGAAGGCTCCGACGTGCAACACTCGAGCCACGAGAGACGCTCGCCGACTTTCTCCGCGAGAGCTGTGCGCTTACCGGAACCCACCTTGCCTGTGAACATGGGGTCTGTGGTGCCTGCACGGTGCTCCTCGATGGCCAGGCGGTCCGCTCCTGTCTCATCTTCGCCGTCCAGGCCGATGGACAGGCGGTGACAACGGTCGAGGGACTCACCCCTGCCGACGGAACACTGAGCCCGGTACAGCAGGCGTTTTGGAACAACCACGGCCTCCAGTGTGGCTTTTGCACTCCAGGATTCATCGTCTCGGTTGAGGCGATGCTTCGCGATAATCCGCATCCCCTCG
>CAIVND010000165.1 GCA_903907185.1 uncultured Acidimicrobiaceae bacterium | reverse complement strand
GTGTGGCTGATCGAGAAGACCCAAACCCCGGTGGTCACCTCTCCACGGTCGCTAGGTTGCGAGCGAATTGGTTGGGCACAGCCTGTCTCGCGGTGGTGTTCCTTTCCCTCTTTCCGCATCTGGCATCCTCGCCGGAGAGAACCGCATTGAGTGAGCAGACCGCTCATCAGATTGGGCTACAGATACCGGTAAACGCAAAGGTCCTGATGTTTCCCTATCCGGTTCCCGGCGAGCCGCTACCAAACCTCTTGCAGGCAGAGAGTTCATTTCGATTCCGCCTTGAGGGCGGCGATCTCTATGTGCCGGGGACCAAATACGGGATACCCCCATCGCTCAAACCCAACTATGTTCCGCAACGTCTCACCGCAGCGGACTCCGCTTACTGGGGAATCAGCGTGCCGACAGTCCCAAGCTCAACCGCTGATCGGCTTCTCTGCGATTACCTCGTCCGCCAAGAGGTCAGCACAGTGATCGATTTTGCACGAAGTGTCGATAACTATCTCACCTATCGTTGGTTTCTCTCCACACTCGGTCGACCATCGGTCACGATCGGCAGAGCGCATATCTGGAAGAGTGCCCAAGTTATCTGTCGGAATCGAAAATAGGTCAAGTAGCTGATCGCTCGTGCAGATTTAGTATGGCTGAGGGATCGTAATTTTCGTCACGACAACTAGGTCTTGGAGGAATGTCATGGATAGCAGCGACAACATCCGCGCAGAGCTTCGTCAGCCAGCACTCGATCTTCGAGCTCTCATCCCCGACGTTTGGCAGGCTCATGTGGCGACCTCAGTGGCAGCAATGAAAGAGGGCGAGCTCTCGCCATCGACAAAGGAGCTCCTTGCACTTGTTATCGCGATCACACGCGAGTGCGACGGGTGCATCGTCGCGCATGCTCGGGGTGCATCGCGTCGCGGTGCAACTCGTCAGCAGGTTGCTGAGGCAATTGGCGTGGCGATATCAATGAATGGTGGTCCTGGCACGGTATGGGGACCTCGAGCACTGCGGGCTTACGATGAGGCTGCCCAACGGTCAGAACCCTCGTAAGCGAGGCGCCCTGGCCTGTCCCAGTGTCTTGTCGCGGCTTTGGGACCCTGAGATCAGTTGAAGATGCAGTGTTGTCGCAACCCAGGAGGGTCCGCTGATTCTGTAGGCAAATCGGCTGCATGGTCATTGGCAGTAGACAGCCATGGTGTTACCGATCCGCGCAGGAGTTGAGTGGAACCAGCGGTCTCCCGCCGATTAGCGCGATCAGCAGGGATTATCATTCGTTTGGCAAGTTCGCCGGTGCCAGCTTTTTGCCTGTATCGACCCTTATTGTGGAGCTTTGATTTGGACGATATCGGCTATTTGGAGGCTGACTAGCCGATCTGAGATCATTGGAGCGTTGAGGAGGGTCGGTGGAGAGCTGGAAGCGGGGACGGGCGAGGTGAGCGATCCTCAGCTCCGCGTTTTCGATCGCGTCAATATTTGCCGCCGTTCCATCAGAGGCAGCCACCGCAGTTGGGAAGATCTCGGCTCAAGAGCACGCAGTTACGCGAGGACTGAGCCCATCCGGAGTCCATCGACCATTTCTCGGGGTAACACACTCGGTCTGCGCAGTGGCGAAACCTGGAGATGCTGCCTGTCTCGCTCAGACCCTGCAATCGAGCACACTCCAACCAAACACAACAGTTAGTTCACCGACGGGGCTCTCACCGTCAACCATAAAGGGAGCCTATGGCTTCACCGGTTCGGTCTCGGCGGGAGCGGGACAGACGATTGCGATCGCAGCTACCCTCCGTGTTCTTAAAGTCAATTTCATTCTGCTATCACCTCCCTTTATAAAAAGATTGTGTTGGTTTCATAGCGAGCTTTGCGGGGGAGGGTTGCCGAGTCACGGGAGAAGATCCCGTGACTCGGCCGTGCCAACGCACCATGGATGGTGGCTGTAGCCCCCAAGCTGAACTAGTTAGCCGTAAAGATCAGGCCAACCGGCTGGCTCTCACAGACGTTTTGGTTTGTGCCGGAATCAAGCATCTGAATCGAGGTGGTTTGCCCCGTGATGCTCAGCTGAGCAGCCGTGTTCAAGATCGTTGTACCACCGGCTGGAACTGTCACGTTGAGTGTCAGAATTGGGTGGTTGATCTGGTACCAGATGGTATGACATCCGACAACAAGTCCGGTAGCAGGTGCGGCGTTGTAGATGTCAGTGCCATTGTCAGCAACCTTTACCGTTGCGCTTTGGATCTGCGCTGGGTTTGGCCCTGGGTTGCTGATCGCATATTCAATGTTCTGGGTGCTGCCACCTGGATAGAGACCAGGCGATCCGCCACCACCAGCGACGTTGATCTGAACCGCGGGAATGTTGTTCACCGATCCAAGGCCGTTCGCACAGCCGACGGTGTACTCCTGGAAGAGACCAGCGGTGAGCGTGCCCCCACAGTTTGCGATCTGACTTGACCCAGTCGCAGCTGATTGCGCGAGAAAGATCTTCCCAGAATGAGCATCTGATCCAACGGAGACATTCGATGGCTCAGTCGTGAGTGCGACGTTCAATGAATCAACGGGCCTGTTGGAGCTAGCACCAAGCGGGCTATACTCGTTGGTGGACGTGTTGTAGGAGATGCCGTAAATGATCGTCGAAGGCAGGTTCGCGTTGAGCGAGCTGAAGTCAAACGAGACGTTTGTCGCAAGTCCGTGCTGACAGGCGCCACTGACTGCGGAGTACCACTCGGTTACGTCACCACTGCACTGCGCAGGGGTCGATGTTGGGCGGAACGGAATGTTGAAGGTGTGCGTCTGTGTCGCAATCTTCGTACCCGTCTGACCAGATGCACCGGGTGCATAGACGTTAAAGGTGATCGGCACTGCATAGGTTGATCCTGGAGTTGAGACGCAGTTTCCAACGTTCCAGCTTCCGGACTGACAGGCCCAGCTGACCATCGTCACGGCGGCGTCACTAAGACGTCCTCCCGCAGAGAGGTTACCTCGTTGCCGATCTCGTCGTAGTAGTACGCCTCCACTCCAACACTTGGAATGCTGTTTGGAAGGGGGCTGATCGTGCTGTCATAGACGGGTGCAATTTGGCTAATCGTCACACTGCTTGCTGCTGCGGTTGAAGCCGATCCAACACCAGAGCCACTGGAGGTGAAGTAAGCAAATGCAGCCCCACCTCCACCAAGTGCTACGGCCACGGCAAGTCCAAGCCCTGCCACTTTCTTACTCATATATCGCTGTATCTGCATTTCTCTTCTCCTATTCGTGATGGTTTCTATTTGCTGATTGATCTGTGGTGATCTCTGTCGAGAGATGATTGAACGGCTGATAGATAGCGGCGCGAAGTACGCAGTGTTCAATCGATGATCATTACCTCACCTGAGTTCTCGGAGCCATCGATCGTGGACGATTGAGGCTTTCGAGACCATGGATGTGGAGGAAGAACCCAAACAATCGAGGCAGCAATCAAAAGCCCAAATACCAGGGGCTCGTGAAGGGCATGAAACTTGTTGAATTGACGGGAGGGGTTGAGATGGTGCAGGAGTGCAGCAACGCCGAACATCGCGAATAGAGCGAACCCTCCAACGACAACGAGTCCAAAGAGTGCGAAGAGCGAACCCGCGAGATAGCCCAATGGGGGAGGCGGACTCGTCTGCGGGTTTTCGACCTCGGTCACTCGATCTTGATCGAGCTCCTTCGAGGTTGAATCGCCCTCACAAGAGAGTTCATTGTCTGTCGAATACCGTGCGCTAAAAACTGTAGCGGACCTCCCGATATGCACCCCGATCACATGAAAGGGGTGGAACATTCGAGACGGTTTCGCTATTAACTCACCTCGGCCCAAGCGACCAGTTAAATACCGAGGATCAAAGTTTCTCGGGTCGAATCTTTCACCTAGTGATAAAGATGTCAATCGATTATTGGAATAGTTAGATGCTCTATCCCCTCACTGCAGAGGAATGAATTCAAAATTAGGGGGAATATTCGGATTATTCCGGCTCGGAAGGTCATTATGTCGGGGCGGAAGGACCTTGAACCGCAGATTGAGAGTTGCCTCCAGCGCTGCCTAGCCAGTTTTCCGGGGTAGGTCGACTGATTCGAATCCAAAATCAGTCAATTTATTGCCTCATCGAATGTGGGAGGCGATTTCGGCCCAACCTGTTGTCGCCAATCGAGATCGCTTGTTTGATGATTTCCGCGTCTTATTGCGGCCAAACCAGAACCTCGCGGACAGAAGATGATGAGTCCATCGGCGAGACGAGGTTCGACACCAACCGCGACTTTCAGTCCGAAGATGCGGGTTTCGATAACCTTCACAGGCTCGGTTGTCCACGATGGCGTGACAGATCACACTCGTAGCCCCAACGGGATTCGAACCCGTGCCTCCACCTTGAGAGGGTGGTGTCCTAGGCCTCTAGACGATGGGGCCGCATTGCACCGGATTCGTTTTGAGAAAACGGCACCAAGTGAGCAGCGATAGATCCTAGCGGATGGCGTCTCCGTCTCGTGATAGGTGGTCGCTTTCGACGTTGACTGCGAAAGATGAAACTGGTGTCACCAAGACCCACGGTGGTCAGGTATGCGGGCGATCACGGGCATGACGACAATAAGCAACAGTGCGAACGCGACGAAGATCTTGGCCTGGACGGCACCTGGATGACTTGCTTGGGCGAGGATGGCGGTCGTGATCGAGATCACGGTGATAGATCCCACCTGTCGACCGGTGCTACGGAGGGCTGCAAGGGAGCCGGACTTTTCGGGTGCAAGCTGCAGGCCAGCGTTGCGGCTTGCGGGACTTGACAAGCCCACCCCTACTCCCACAAGGCCCGCGCAAATCGCGAGCCACGTATAAGGAGAAACTCCTGAAGGGCGGAACGCGAGGCCCATCATCCCCACGGCGATGGTCGTTGAACCGATATACAGGGGCCAGCGGTAGCCGGTCCGTCTTAGGGCCATTGCGGCCAAGCTTGACACTACGACGGTGGCCACTCCGTCGGCTGTAAGCAGAGTCCCGGAGCCGAGGACACCGATTCTGTACCGTGTGACTGCGTAGAGAGGGACCAGAGCGAGGAGACCGCTTACCGCACCTCCATACAGCACGTTGATCACGTTGACGGCCGCAAAACCCCGGCCAGCGATGAGGTGGGGATCGATGAAAGGGTTCGTCACACGGCGGATGTGACGTGTGAAGAAGCCCAATCCAACAACCGCAACGAAAGCCAGACCGATGATGAGTGGGGACCAGATGCTTGCCCTGTCCTGACCGAGTTCGCTGATTCCTAGCATCAAGGCCAAGGCGCCAACAGCGAGCAACCCCATTCCACTCAGGTCGAGCGCACGTCGCTCTTCATGATGCTCCGCATCGCGTGGGACATACCGAAGGCACATGACCAGAAGCAAAACGCCGATGGGAACATTTACAAAGAAGATGCCCCGCCACGACCAATACTCGACGAACACACCACCGAAGATTGGGCCGATCATTGACCCGATCGGAAAAATGCTGCCAAAAAGTCCAACAGCTTTGTCGCGAGCCGAACCAAAGTGCTCGACCACGATGCCAGTCGCTGATGGAGTAAAACCGGCTCCTCCGGCCGCCTGCAGAGCACGCAGCGCGATGAGAACGTAGATGTTTGTCGCAAGGCCACAGCAAAGCGATGAGACTGCAAATATGACGACTGAAGCGAGAAAGAAACGTCTTCGCCCGAATCGCTCGGACAACTTGCCCGCCAGAGACAAGGTCAGGACCATACCAATTGAATACGCCGAGATCACCCAACTGGTCCAGTTGATCGAGGTGTGAAGTCCATGTTGGATCGCTGGCAGCGCAGTGGCGACAATGGTTCCATCCAATGAACTCATTAGTAGCGCCAACGCGACCACTGCGAAGATCGCGAAACGTCGTGGTGGCTGCACTTCATCAACCGCTGAACTGGATTTTGGTGCCGGAGGTGTGGGAAGAGCTCGCTGAGTCGAGCGGCTAAGAGCCCGTCTCCCAGCACTCCGGTCAACAGCCACAGTCGCCAAGCCTACCTTGCAGCACACTGGTTGACGCGGGTGAGAAAACTAGCTTTACCTTCGTGTGGAATGGACTGCCGATTGCGATGTAGGTCACAGAAGACGGCGGGAACTATGGACAGCTCGCCGTGAATTCAATGAAGAAAGACCACCCGAGGAAACGCAAGTATCAGGTTGTGAGTTCGATTATCCACGGAACACTTTGACAACCAAATAAAGCTCGGGGGGAAGGACTCGAACCCTCAATAACAGGTCCAGAACCTGCTGTGTTGCCGATTACACCACCCCCGAATAGGCAGTGCCAAAAGTCTAACAGCAGGAAAATCGCCGGTCGATGGGTCCAGCTCGACGCAAGGTACGCGCTTAACTTGGTACCCATGTTGTGATCTGATAGCCCAGGATTCGACCTACAGCGACGCCCGTGGTTTGACGCCAAAGTGCATCAGCCTCAAGTGCAAAAAACCGCTTCGACCCGGTGCTTGGATAGATTCTCGCGACGACAAGGCCGGCTGACGATGCGGCGTTTTTCGTCCAGAGATCTGCGATCGCGCTCGTTACGATGGCGACGCGGGAAGTCGAACCGACGCGTTTCGCCACAATGACCAAAAGACTGTAAGTATCTGATCCTCCAATGAGCGTCTCAACCGCGCTGTTTGGAACGTCTTGAGCCGCGATCGATGCTCTCGCGACCGCAATCTCCGCCGTGGCCTCCTCTTTATGCACGCCAAGCGTGCTGGGCGACTCGCTGGCAAGGATGATCTGCGGTGCAACCTTCGCTCGGAAGAGCCTCACGGCCTCGTTGATTCGACCGGCGAGGTCTGGCGTTGTAATCGCTGATGTCGGCCTAGGCATCATGACCACGATCGCCGATGTCTTTGGAGGCTGACCCAAGGGTTCTGTTGAGGCATTCGAGGCGGTGACAACCTGAACACCGCTGAAGATGATGTAGATCACCGTTGCACTAACGAGAAGGCTGACCAATCTGAATGCCAACCGAATTGGTGCAAAGAGGAACACGAAGTCCGCTATCCCTCTTCGTTCGCTCGCAGTATCGCGCCATCAATTCTGCGGAGAACTTCCTCGCGACCGAGTGCTACGAGTGATTCGAATAAGGGGAGTCCAACCGTTGATCCCATTGTCGCTACCCGTACTGGGGCCTGTGTTTTCGCTAGCTTTCGATCGTGCTGTTCCCCAATCGAGATCAGAAGCTCCTTTAGCTCCTCGACTTCGAACTCTGCCTTGGCATAGGCGGATCGCGCCTCGGAGAGGATCGTGACAGCGAGCTCATCGCGGCGCACTGCCTTCTCGAAGGATGGCTCATCCATCTCGAATGGCGCTGCG
This sequence comes from uncultured Acidimicrobiaceae bacterium, assembly GCA_903907185.1. Taxonomy (GTDB): domain Bacteria; phylum Actinomycetota; class Acidimicrobiia; order Acidimicrobiales; family Bog-793; genus CAIVND01. Next base: position 7,466 of record CAIVND010000165.1, on the reverse strand, counting down.
AAAAGAAATTTCACGTAGCCCGGAATCTCACCAAGGGTTGCGATGCGCGCCTGAACAAGCGGTGCCAAGGAACGAAAAAGTCCCTCATCAAATTGACGCTCTGTCCACAGAGCATGTTCGCCGCTGATGAACGGACGCGAGCGTTCGATGAACTCCTCGTCAGAGAGAGCTCGAATGTACAGACCATTGAAATGCGCTAGTCGCTTCTCATCAAAGAATGCAGGAGATCTGTTGACCTCCTCCAGCCGGAATTCGCTGATCATCTCCTCGATGGTGAGGACTTCACGGTCTTCTGTCGGGCTCCATCCGAGCAGACAGAGGTAATTGCGAAGCGCCTCGGGGAGGTAACCCAGCTGCCGGTAGTCCTCGACTGCCACCCGGTCACGACGTTTCGATAGCTTTTGACGCTTTTCGTTTACCAGAACAGGTAGGTGCGCGAACAGTGGAAGTGGTGCCGCGTCAAGCGCCTGCCAGATCAGCACCGCCTTGGGGGTGGTCGGTAGGTGTTCTTCTGCTCGAATGATGTGGGTGATCTTCATATCGATGTCATCGACTACCACCGCCAGTACATAGAGCGGATCGCCGTTCGATTTCACAATGATGAAATCTTCAATAGTCTCGTTTGCGAACTCAACGTCCCCGCGTACGAGGTCGTGCACGGTTGTAATGCCCGTGTCAGGAACGCGGAAACGGAGTGCCTTTCCAATCCCAGGTTCGAGTCCGCGGTCGCGGCAGAACCCGTCGTATCCAGGTGTCGCTCGGTCTTTCGTTCTTGCTTCGACGATCTCTCTAGTGCAGTCGCACGCGTAGAGATGTCCTCGATCTAGGAGCGTGGCTACGGCGGCGTCGTAGAGAGGGCGTCGCTCCGATTGGTGAAATGGCCCCTCATCCCAGGTGATGCCGAGCCACGTGAGAGCACTAACGATCCCGCCTGTCCAAGATTCATCGCTTCTCTCTCGATCGGTGTCCTCGATCCGCAGGATGAACTTCCCCTCACGCTGGCGCGCGAAGAGCCAGTTGTAGAGCGCGGTCCGAGCGCCACCAACGTGGAAGTAACCCGTTGGCGAAGGTGCAAATCGTACGCGTACCTGCTGTGAATCTGTCATGGAGAATCTCTCTGTGGGGCCACAACATGGTGCTGAAGTAGCTGGTTGTAGTGTGAAAGCATCGATTCTGATTGGGAGAATTGATCTTAGCTATCGGATTTATTGAACTAACGGCAGGTACGCTCGTGAGGTGAATACCTTCCAACGTCGTAGGTTTCTTGTCGCGTTTCTGCTTGTCTTGGCAATCTTTGGATTTGGATTCGGCATTCATCTTGTCTCGAAGGGTCCCTCGCTCACGCCTGTCCAAATAGCGCTCCGGGCGGAGAGGGCGCGAGTTGCCGCGCTGAAGACGAAGGAACACGCGAAGACGCAGGCTGCTCAGCGATTGGTAAACGTCAGGCTTCCAACGGTTGAGGGCTCCCCTGCTCCGGTAACTCCTGCCAAGCTTTTTGCCCACTCGATGATCGAACATCAAGTGGTCGCGTTCGTTCCTTATTGGACATTGTCAAGTTTTACGACGAGCGCAGCTGCACTTGAAAGCACTGACGCAACGGTGCTGGTCTATTCGAACGTCTGCGTGGCTGGCGACGGTTCAATTGATACCTCGCCAGGCGAGTGCGCGAATGGAATGAACGCGCTCCTTTCACCGGAATTTACGGCTTTCGTTGATGTTGCGCACTCCTACCACGATCGCGTTTTGCTAAGTGTGCAGACTATCGATCCGGCCATTATTCATGCGCTCGGTACACACCCAATGGCGCGGTCATCCACCCTCGCATCAGCGGTTCTTCACTTAGTCAATACCTACGGACTTGATGGAATTGATCTTGATATTGAAGGTCGCGGACCTGCTGACCGGGAGAACTACGTCAATTTCGTCCGCGACTTTTCTCGAAATGTTCGGGCTTCATCAAACAAGCTCGAGCTGATGGCCGATACCTATCCTCAATCGGCGGCAAGCTCGACCGATTTTTACGATGTTGCCAAGCTCGCTCACTATCTCGATGCTCTTTTCGTTATGGCCTATCAGATGAATAACGCTCACCACTCTTCTGCAAACAGCCCGCTGGCGAGCCCAACACTTGCTTGGAGTGCAGTCCAGACGTTGATCCAGTACACCGCAGTAGTTCCTGCGAACAAGATCATCTTCGGTATGCCCTTTTACGGGTTGAACTTCACGACAAGGAACGCAAATCCAGGATCACAATTTATCGGCAATCCGGGGGCCCGTCTCTATAACGACATCGTCGCTGCCGCTCGGCCAGCCCAATGGGATATTGGTTCATCCACGCCATTTGCTGTGTTCCAGCAGGATGGACAGTGGCACCAAGACTGGTTCGATGATCCGGTATCAATTGCTCTTAAGACCGCGCTCGCGCAGAACTTTCACCTTGCAGGGGTGGGGGTCTGGGCGCTCTCCTATCAAGGGGCGGACACGCAGATGCTTGCAGCACTTACGGGAGAACGGCCAGTGATCAAACTTCCGCTATCGAGGCAACATACCCCAAGTTAGAGCTACCGCGAATCGACCGATGTCAAGCTCGATGCCGAAGAGACCGGCAGGCCGCTTGGCAGTTTTTCTGCCTATGCCTTGTTTGCGTGGCGCATGAGGCGTGACTTGCGTCGAGCCGCCTGGTTGGCGTGGATAACACCCTTTGCAGCAGCCTTGTCGATCCGCTGGATCGCAAGCTTAAGGACTGCCTCGCTGTTCTCCGACCCGCCCTCAACCGCGGCAAGCGCATTCTTCGTACGGGTCCGCATCTCTGAGCGCACAGAGCGGTTGCGTTCGCGAGCAACCTCGTTCTGCTTGATCCGTTTGATCTGACTCTTGATGTTTGCCATGGAATCCCTTAGCCGACTTGTGATTGAATATTCAATGTTAGCAGGGGTCTAGGGCACCTCTGAAGGCAGCCATGTGGGGCACGACCTCAGGCAATCCGTGCCACGATGGTAGGCGTGGTTGATCCCTCCCTGATAAGAAATTTTTCGATCATTAGCCACGTGGATCATGGGAAGTCAACCCTGTCAGACCGGATTTTGGAGCTCACAAAGGCGGTCGACCCGCGGGATATGCGGGCCCAGTATCTCGATTCAATGGATATTGAGCGAGAGCGTGGAATAACAATTAAGGCGCAGAACGTGCGTGTCCAGTGGAAAGAGCACACCCTCCATCTGATAGATACCCCCGGGCATGTGGATTTTGGCTACGAGGTCAGCCGGTCGTTGGCGGCCTGTGAGGGTGTCGTCCTGCTCGTGGACGCCTCGCAGGGAATTGAGGCTCAGACGCTTGCTAACTGTTATCTCGCGCTCGAGAGCGATCTCGAGATTGTTGCTGCTCTCAACAAGATCGACCTCCCGGCAGCCGATCCAGAGCGATATGCCGAGGAGATCGAGACGGTACTTGGCATTGCAGCCGAATCTGTTCTCCGTATCTCCGCCAAGACTGGAGAGGGCGTCGATGTCCTCCTTGATGAGGTCATCAAACGCATACCCGCCCCGAAGGTCGACCGTTCCGCTCCGCTGCGGGCACTGATCTTTGATTCGTACTATGACCAGTTCCGTGGTGTCGTAAGTGCGATCCGTGTCGTCGATGGGTCGATCAAAAAGGGCGAGAAGATACGATTTTCACAGGCCGGCTCGACCCATGAGGTCGAAGACATTGGTGTTCGCACTCCAGCTGAGCTCTCGCTGAACGAGCTTGGAGCTGGCGAAGTCGGTTTCTTGATCGCTGGAGTTCGAAACGTTGGCGAGGCGCGTGTCGGTGAGACCGTCACCGACGCATCTCGTCCTGCAAAGGAACCTCTTGCTGGCTATCGCGACCCAAAGCCGATGGTCTTTTGTGGTCTCTACCCAGTCGATGGCGACCAGTTTCCGGATCTACGAGAGGCTCTTGAGCGTCTCCAGCTCAACGATGCGAGCATCTCCTACTCGCCGGAGACCTCGGCAGCTCTCGGCTTTGGCTTTCGATGCGGATTCCTTGGTCTATTGCACATGGAGATCGTGCGAGAGCGTCTCGAACGTGAGTTCAATCTCTCGCTCATTGCGACAAGTCCGTCAGTTGCTTACTCCGCACATTTGACGGATGGGTCCACGGTGGTGGTCGACAATCCCTCTGATCTGCCACCGCCGCAGAATATTGATCACATCGACGAGCCGCTTCTTCGAGTGACTGTCATTACTCCGGCCGAGTACACCGGTACGATCCTCGATCTTTGTCAGACCCGAAGAGGTATTCAAGAACGCATGCAGTATCTCTCAGCATCACGTATCGAGTTGGTCTATACCATTCCTCTAGCGGAGATTGTTATCGACTTCTTTGATCAGCTGAAGAGCCGAACGAAGGGATATGCGAGTCTTGACTATGAGGCTGCTGAGATGGTGACGGCAGACCTCGTACGCGTAGATATCTTGTTGAACAGCCAGCCGGTCGATGCGTTTTCCTCGATTGTGCACCGTTCCAAAGCAGATGATTACGGCCGCAAGATGGCGGCGAAGCTTCGCGAGCTCATCCCTCGTCAGCTCTTTGATGTGCCCATCCAGGCGGCGATCGGTGGCCGGATCATCGCTCGCGAGACCGTCAAGGCAAAGCGCAAGGACGTTCTCGCCAAGTGCTACGGCGGTGACATTACGCGAAAGCACAAGTTGTTGGAGAAGCAGAAAGAGGGCAAGAAGCGGATGAAGTCGATCGGACGCGTGGAGATTCCGCAAGAGGCCTTCGTCTCTGCTCTGCGCCTCGACGACTAAGGCGCTTTCGTTATTGCGATGAAACGCCTAACCAAGAGGATCGGCGAACAGGATCGATCGACGAACTGGCTCAAGAAAAGAATCGTCCGAAACGTACAGGCCTCGGTCGGCGGTACGGCGGAGCATCTGAACGACTATGCAGGGCCTGCTGGTGATCCGGGACTTCTCGGCCAAGACTCGCCCGCTTGGATTGTTCACGGCGAGCTTGCCTCGATGCTCTACGGCGGCTTTGCAGCGCTGATGTTGCAGACGTTGCACCCGCGCGCGATGGCAGGCGTTGCTCAGCATTCGAACTACCGAAATGATCCCACGGGACGACTAATCCGTACGGCCCGTTTCGTGGCCGGGACAACCTACGGTGGGATGCCCTTTGTCGATCAACTCTTCGCCGAGGTGCTCCATGTGCACGCTCACGTGAAGGGGATTACGGCTGAAGGCGAGGTCTACTCTGCTGGTGATCCCGATCTCGTCACCTGGGTGCATATTACCGAGGTGCGTCATTTTCTCCGTAGTTATCTCCGTTATGGGCAGCGAGAGATCAGTCGGGAACAGCAAGATCAATATTTTTCCGATACAGCAGTGATCCCGCTTCGCCTCGGAGCTATCGAAGTACCACGATCGATCGATGAGGTGGAGCGGTACTTCGCATCGATGCGATCGTCCTTGCGGTCGACGCCAGAGGCAATCGATGCCGTCCACTTTCTCCGAAAGAACGCCGTCCCGGTTGGTCACGGTCTCGTTGCTCAGCTTGCGAACCAGATTGCCCACCATATTGTGGTCGGCGCAGCGATCGATCTGCTTCCGGATTTCGCGCGCCGTGAACTCGGACTTCATCGATTAGCTCGTCTTAAGGCGCTGCCTCGCCGGTTCTTCGCAGCCCGACTCTGTGACCTGCTTCGTTGGGCGCTTGGTCCATCCATGGTGGTTTCGGTCTCCATGGAGCGCATCTCCCGGCAAACGTCGGGATCTGGTGATTGAACTCGGGTCGCTGAGGACGGGAGGGGATCAGCGCTCACTACAATTGAGTGCTAACACCGTAGAGATCTCCTGAGCAACCGCCCAGGATCACGGCGAGGCCGAGGTATTCAAAAACGACATGCTTGACGAGAGAAAGTCTGCGATCCTTCGCAAAGTTGTCTCCGAACATATCGAGACCGGTGAGCCGGTCGGATCCTCTCATGTCGTAAATGATGAGGCGATCGGGGTCTCTGCTGCGACAGTCCGTTCAGAGATGGCTGCACTTGAGCGCGATGGATATCTCATGCATCCACACACCAGCGCGGGACGTATTCCTACCGACCTCGGCTACCGATATTTTGTCGACCACCTCGAAGATCGTGGCGAACTCGACCCCGTTCGAGCTGAGCAGGTGTCAGAGTTTTTTACTCGGGCCCATGGCGAGCTCAATTCGCTGCTGCGTGACACCTCACGGCTGCTCTCCTCGCTCACCGATCACGCATCGGTGGTGGTTGGCCCAGCTCACGAAGCCCTCATTGTTCGATCGACACACGTCACCCGACTGACGCCGACTATTGCAATGGTCGTCGTCGTGCTCTCCAACGGCGTAGTCGACAAACAGACGTTCTCAATTCCGGTCGAGACATTTGATGATGACATTGAGCTAGCAAACGAGGTGTTGAGAAGACATATCGCTGGTCAGGTGTTTTCCTCGATGAGCGCACCCGTGAACTCTGGCTCTGAGGTCGTTGATGGCATCGTTCATCGTTGTCTCGCTGCACTCTCTGATCAGCGCAACCACGTAGTCGACGCTGGCGACGTATTTATCGGCGGAGCAGCCAATATGGCGCAGCAGTTTGCAGCGGTCGATACCGTTCATGAGATCCTCGCAATCCTCGAACAGTCTTTGCTGGTTGTAACCCTGCTTAGCGAGGTCGTCGCGAAGGGAAATAGTGTTTCAATCGGAGCGGAAAACGAGGTCGAGTCGCTAGCCGAGTGTTCGCTCGTTGTCGCTCCCTATCAAGTTGGCGGTGAAGTTGTTGGCACAATCGGACTCCTTGGATCGACGCGTATGAACTACCCTCAGGCCCTTTCCGCGGTTGCTGTTGTGAGCCGACGCTTGGGCGAACAGCTTGCGGGCGAGTAGAACATGGCAACCGATTACTACGTACTTCTTGGTGTCTCGAAGAACTCAACCGACGATGAGATAAAGCGCGCCTACCGTCAGCTTGCACGAAAGTTGCATCCTGACGTCAACGGGGGAGATGCGGAATCTGAGGCGAAGTTTAAAGAGGTCTCCATCGCCTACGAGACGCTGAGCGACCCGGAACGGCGTCGGCGATATGACATGTTTGGACCCGAGGGAGCTCGAGGTCAGGGGCCAGCTGACGGTTTCGCCGGTGGTGGTCTCGGTGACCTTTTTGACGCATTTTTTGGTGGCGGCGGATTCAACGGCGGGATGTCGCAAAGTGGTCCACGTCGAGGCGACGACGTAGAGGTTGTCCTGGAGATTGCCTTTGAGGAGGCGATCTTTGGAGTTGAGCGTCCGGTGGTCTTTCGTGGACCTGTTGCCTGTACGACCTGTGACGCGACCGGCGCGGCACCAGGGACCTCGCCGACGCGGTGTCTTGACTGTGCGGGCCAGGGCCAGGTGCGTAGAGTCCGCCAGTCCATCTTGGGTCAGGTGGTTACGACTTCAGCCTGTGCAACGTGTCGCGG
>CAIVND010000164.1 GCA_903907185.1 uncultured Acidimicrobiaceae bacterium | reverse complement strand
TTATCTGGCGCTGGCCCCCGACCTGCCTACACCCGAGGCTGGCAGCGATGCGGCAGCGGCCGAGTGGGTACCGGTGGAGTCGTTGGCTGGCACGTTGGCGTTCGACCACGAGCAGATCCTGAGTGACGCCATCGATCGGGCCCGGGCCAAGTTGGAGTACACCCCGCTGGCCGGTGCGTTCTGCACCGACACCTTCACCATCGCCGAACTACGTCGTGTCTACGAGGTGGTGTGGGGGGTGGGGCTCGACCCGAGAAACTTCCATCGCAAGGTCACGTCTACTGAAGGGTTCGTCGAGCCAGTTGGTGAGCGGACGACACGGGATGGCGGGAGGCCAGCCCAGTTGTATCGGGTGGGTGGGGCTGAGGTGTTGCAGCCGCCGGTGATGCGGCCGGGGGTGGGGTGAGGGGGATCTTCCTACTTCGTGCTGGACTTCCTCAATCACGCTCCAGCGGAAAACTCCTGCAATGCCTGTCACGCCGAGAACTGGAGTTCAAATTCACTCTACGATCATAGAGTGATCGGCATGCTGGCCAGTTGTGCGCAAACGGGGAAGCGGCTGCTTGTACGAATTCCTTCAAAGTGAAAGACGAGATGTCACTCAGTCAACTTGGGATTGGTTCCTTCTACCGCAGCGGATCACATGATCTTGTCGGCGATTTTTACCGGCCCTGTCTGACGGAAGCGACCTCGTACGACCGGGCTGTCGGCTATTTCACTTCGACTTCGTTGGCAGCCGCGGCAGAAGGTCTAAGGCCGTTTCTTGACCGGCCCTCTGCACGCATGAGACTGATCGCATCACCAGCACTCACTGGAGAAGACGCTGAAGCGATAGCTGCGGGTTACGAACTCAGGGGCATCATCGAGGGTGCCATCGTTCGAGAACTCGTCAAACCCGTGCCAGATCCCGTTCGCCAGCGCCTCGAACTACTGACATGGCTGATTGCCAACGACCGACTGGACATTCGCCTAGCAGTGGTGTCCAACGATGCCGGCGTGGGTATCTACCACGAGAAGCTCGGAATCTTCTCCGATGGCTTCGACACTGTCGTTTTTACTGGTTCAGCTAACGAATCAGTGTCGGGGTTGCTCGCCAACTTTGAGTCACTTGAAGTCTTCCGATCCTGGGAGCCGGGCGAGGTTTCCCGAGTAACCCGGCGCATCGACGACTTCGAGGAGCTGTGGACCAACAGAACTACTGGACTCCAAGTTCTCGGCTTTCCGGAGGCATGCCAAGAGCAACTTCTTAACCTCTACGCTCGTTCTAATGGGCCCGCCTCCCAACCTCCGGGGGTCGATCCAGATTCCCCCACCGGACCATGGAACCTGTCTATTCCTGCAGACATAGAACTCCGTGAGTACCAGAAGGAAGCAATCGATGCTTGGTGGCAGGCCGGTGGTCGCGGAATCTGGGAAATGGCAACTGGAACAGGAAAGACAATCACCGCCCTTGCCGCGCTGTCAAAGCTTTGGGAAGCCGCCAAAACGGAGACGTCGATCACCGCCATCGTGACCGTTCCGTACCTGCCTCTGGCAGATCAGTGGGCTGAGGAGGTCAGACGTTTCGGAGCGGAGCCGATACTTTGTTGCGACTCAGTCGCCAAATGGGGAGCGCTACTTGATGCAGCCTTTGCTGCCCTGAGGGGCCAGCAACGTCGCATCACCGTACTCATTGTCGTAAATAGGACATTTTGTTCGTCAGCCTTTCAGGATCGCCTCCGAACTGCGCCAGGCACACTTGTGTTTGTCGCTGACGAAGCGCATACAGCGGGCGCTCAACAGATGAGCGAGCTTCTACCCACAGGTGCGACCTTTCGGCTTGGACTCTCTGCCACTCCAGATCGGTACCTCGACCCAGATGGAACCAGTGCGATCCGCTCGTTCTTCGGACCGTCCGTATACCAGTTGGGTCTCAAAGAAGCAATCGAACTGGGAGCACTCGTACCGTATGACTATTTTCCCCTGGTAGTCGAACTCTCGGAAGAAGAGCACGAAGAATACGTAGAACTTACGCTGAAAATTGCCGCAGCCATGGGGGCACAGGCAGGGTTGGATCCTGACAACCTGCCCGGAGGGTTGGACCTCCTACTCTTCAAACGCGCACGACTTGTTGGTTCAGCTCAGAGCAAGGTGGAAGCCCTTAGAGAGCAAATCACTCCCTACCAATACGACACCCACAGCATCGTCTACTGCGCTGATCGTTCCGGCGATCCCCCTCAGATTAATCAGGTCCTTGACCTCTTAGGCAATGAGCTCGGGATGCGTGTAAACACCTTCACGAGCGAAGAGAGCCCCAGCCAACGGAGAGAGATGTTGGGCCGATTCTCTTCGGAGAATTTGCAGTGTCTTGTCGCGATCCGTTGCCTCGACGAGGGCATCGACATTCCGGCAACTAAGAGGGCATTCATTCTTGCTTCAACACAAAATCCACGACAGTTCATCCAACGGCGTGGGCGCGTGCTGAGACCAGCTCCGGGCAAGTCATCTGCTCAGATCTACGATTTCCTAGTCAGCCCACCAGACCTATCAGATGATCCCTCCCTCTTCGCCCTGGAACGACGTCTCGTCGGTCGTGAGTTGACGCGAGCGCTTGAACTCTGCGAAGCAGCGAGGAACAGCGGAGAGGCTCTCGCTTGCCTCAGGCCCCTCCGCGAGCGGTTTGACCTTCTGAGCCTGATTCCCGGAGGTCCGTAGTGATGTCTTTCATCGAGGACGCATCGGGGGAAACAACTAACCAACGCCACAACCTCCACGCAGGGATCGGCGCTGACGTATACCATAAGCACACGCTTTGCAGGCATCAACTTCGCTCAGATCGAGGGGAACCACAGTGAGTGAGAACGATCAGATCAGTGATCTACTAGAAGGACTTACGCCAGAGGTGCAGCAGATTGTCGTTGAGACTTTGAAAACTGAGAACGGATATCTCCACATGAGTTTACCTAGAGGCATACACGATGACCTCCTCGAGATGATAAGGCGAGTGGTTTCGTGAAGCTCAGCAGGATGCGTCTAGAGAACTTCAGGCAGTTCCAGGGGGAGCAGCTGATCGAATTTGCTTCAGATCCAACCAAGAATGTGACCTTGATCTGGGGAGCGAATGGTGCTGGTAAGACCACTCTACTGAATGCGTTCACTTGGGTCTTGTATGGGCAATTTACAAAGGACTTCGAGCAAACAGATCTGCTTTACAACCTTCTCGACTGGAATGCTGTACCAGAAGGGGGTCGCTCAACTGTCTCCGTTGAACTCGAATTTGACCATGAAGATCAGCACTACACCCTACTCCGTCAGTCGACATTCAGAAAGAACTCTGATGGGAGTGCTTCTGTCGATACGGATGCGGAAGCGACTTTGAATTTCACCGATAGAAATGGTCGAAACCAAAGCGTACGCAATCCTGATGATCACATAAAGCAGATTCTCCCTGAGCGTCTACATGGATTCTTCTTCTTCAATGGTGAGCGAATCGAGCATCTGATTGACCCCTCTGCTTACGAAGACATCAAGGATGCCATCAAGACAATTCTAGGTCTTACGGTGGTGGAGAGAGCCATCAAGCATCTTCCGAAGGCAGCGAAGGCTTTTGAGGATGAGCTACGAAAGTTTGGAACTGACGAAGAACGTGAACTCACGCAGCAACTAGACCAGATCGATGCTGAGCTGCTGTCATCACAGGAAGAACTCGAGCAGGCCAAGAGGAACGCAGCTGGACTTCAGGAAGATATCGAGGCAATCGATAAGAGGCTGCGCGGAAGCGAGAAGGCACGTGATCTCCAGCGGGAGCGAGACGATCTAGTCAAACAAGATGGTGAACTCACAAAGCAGACCGAAAACATTTCGGAACGCATTGATCTTCTCATTCGCGATCGGGGCTTCCTGTCTGCGGGGCTTGGACTCTTCGAGGGCACGCGAGAGGAGTTCCGTGAGAAGCGGGAGCGGAAGGAGCTCCCTGCTCCGCTCAAGCGAGACTTCATCGATGACCTTCTGGGTAGTTACGAATGCATTTGCGGGTCATCTTTGGCAGAGGGCACACCCGAACGCTCAAAAATTCTGGCTTGGCAGGGCAAGGCGGGACTAGCCGAGGTAGAGCAGCGCTGGAACGAGCTCTATGGCTGTGCTCAGCACTACATGCACTTGCGGGGGGATCTAGGAAACGAACTTCAACAGTTGATCGATGACCAGACGCGAACTCTCGAACAGAGGCGGGGGGTGCGCGAACGTCTGAGCGAAGTGAGCAGCCATCTCAAGGACGGACCGAGTGATGAGATTCGTGAGCTTGAAAACTCACGTGAGTCTCTTGAGCGGAAGGTCCAGGAGGAGATCCGCAGGCAAGGTCGTCTGGAGAGTGACATCCAGCGTTCCACCAGCACAAGGGCGGACTTGGACGGAAAGTTGCGGCGTGCTGCGAGCGGCGTTGCAAAAGCCGAGTTGGCTCGACGGAGGCTGGCCGCAACGCGCGAAGCGCTTCAGACACTTGAGAAGATGTACGAGATCCGTACAGAGGAAGTTCGATCTGAATTGGACCGGCACATCAAGAGCACCTACGCCACAATCACTTTCAAGGACTATGAACCTGAAGTCAATGATGATTTTCAACTCGATCTACTTCAGCGCACCACACGCGAACCCGTAGCTAAGAGCACCGGTGAGAATCAGATTCTGAGCCTGTCATTCGTTGGTGCTCTTGCAGCACTAGCTCGCGAGCGCTACGAGGAGACGACACGATCGTCTGCAGCCGTCGCTGGTCCACGGGGAGGAATCTTCCCCATTGTGATGGATGCGGCATTTGGCTCCCTTGATGAGAACTATCGCCGGGATGTCGCCATGCTGCTTCCTCGGTTGGCGGAACAAACGATTGTACTCGTGTCCAAGTCGCAAGGCATGGGTCCCGTTGTTGACGAACTGAATTCACGAGTTGGGGCGTCGTACGTGATTCATTTTCGAACCGCAAAGCCCAATGTCCCAGTCGAGACCATCATGCTTGATGCCTCGGAATATGCGTATGTGGACGGGTCAAGCGACGGGTCCGAGTACGCCGAGCTGCTGGAGGTCCGATGAATACCCGATTTTCTCCGCCACGCGACAAGGCCGATCTCCTCAAGAT
>CAIVND010000163.1 GCA_903907185.1 uncultured Acidimicrobiaceae bacterium | reverse complement strand
TCCATACCAATTGATGCTTGATGCCTTCCCGAACGCGGAATTTGTCGACGCAACAAGCCTCCTTGCGGAGGTTCGCGAGGTGAAGAGTGAAGAGGAGATCGAGGCGCTTCGGATCTCAAACTCAATGGTAGATGCAGCCTATCGGGCGGTCTTCGAGGCAGCCCGTGTCGGACAGAAGGACTATGCCGTCTGGGCGGAATCGATCTGTGCGATGGTCCGGATGGGTTCGGAGTTGCCCGTGCATTCGAACTGGGTCTCTGGAGCAAATCCACGCAGGACGCTGACTCGCCCCAGCCATCGAATTCTTGAGCACGGTGACATCATTTTGAATGAGATCGAAAGCTCATGGATGGGCTATCGGGCACAGGGAGACCAACCAATTGCCGTCGCAGCGGCGCATCCGAACTACATCGAGTTAATGAAATTTCAAAAGGCGGTGTACTCGCAATTGAGCGAGCGACTACTGCCCGGTGTGACGGTCGGTGAACTTGCAGAATTGACCGACAAGATCAGTGAGTCTGAACGCCCAAGCGCTGGCGTATTGGCTGACGCTCGGGCGACTTTGACGATGCACGGCCGAGGCCAGGGCGACGACGGACCAATCATTACTGGAGCGGGGAGATCACCAGCACAACTATCTCGCCAGCTGAAGGAGTCGATGGTCTTTATCTTCAAGCCAAGCGTCTCTCTGGCTGACGGGAGCTATCCCTTAGTGTGGGGAGACTCCATCGTGATCCGCAACAACGGACCCGAGCGTCTCGGCGATCGCGAACACGATCTTTGGGTCACTCCAAACTAGGGAGATTGATTTTGACGGTCGAAAGGGGGAGTCGGGCACAACAAAGAGGTTGTTTCGATCTGTGGTCAGAAGTTGAATTATCTATTAATTATTGCTGTTGAAACCAGGGGGAATGATGTATCGAATGGGTAGGAACACACAAAAGAATCTGGCGAGATTGCTGACGCGCCAGGGAGCTCTAGGCAAGTTGGTGCTTGCTGGCGCATTGACGCTGCCAGTAGCGTTGTCGGCGGTTGCGGCACCAGCAGGGGCAACGACGAAATCCGCAAAGGTACTCTGCCATTCGGCAAATGGCATCGCGGTCACAGACAAGTTGGTCTGCAAGGGATTGGCGTACTACAAGGGTAAGACAGTCAACCTTGAGGCAAACGGAGCGGTCGGAGCGGTCGCGGACGCACTCTTTCGTGCCGCGGCACCAGGGGTACAAACCTATCTCGGGGCGAACGTTATCGTCTCTGATAACCCAAACGGTGCTGGTATCGGAGGCACCAATGCGGCCGCTGACGCCGCGCCCGATGGATTGACGGTCGGATATCTGAACCTGAACCAGGCGCTTGCCAACCAATCGCTTCATCAACCGGGCGTGAACTTTCCGCTCTCAAAGATCAAGTTTGTTGGTGGGACCCGACCAATCTGTTCGCTGATCGTCAGCAATCCCAATTCGGGAATTACCACAATCCAGCAGCTTCTCAGTGTCACGAATCCGACGGCAATCTTGGAGACCGCAGGAAGTTCATTTATCAACACCGTCGTGATGTTGATCGCTGCCTATCACGTCGTTCCCGCTCACATCATCACGGGTTACACCAGCTCCACGAACTTGGTTACTGGATTCCTTCGCGGTGATGGTCCTGTTGTCGGTACGGCAGAGAAGACACTCCAGGCCTCAATCTTGTCGGGACAGGCCACACCATTGGTCTTGAACAATCCGATCATTCCTGGAATGGCGCTGTATCAGACGTTGAAGAATGTGCCGACGATCGAATCACTGGTAAAGACCTATCCTCCGAAGACCAAGGCGGGAAAAATTGTGCTGAACGCGCTCATCGCCTACCTCAAGGGTGGAGCTTCGTTTTTCATTCAGCCGGTAAAGACTCCGGTCTATCTACAAGCCGCAATGATTCAGGCTTTTAAATATTCATTCAGTCTCTCGTCAACTGAACTTGGAGTCTCCGCCGGTGGTGCAGTGCCAGGGTTACTTCCCGCTACCGATGGTCCGAAGTACGTACAAAAGGGTCTGAAAGAAGAGCCAACTCTGGCGAAGTTCAACGTTTGAGTCTCCTCAATCCTCCTTTGCTGGAGATGTTCAAGGGTTCTTAGGCCAGTTGTAAATTTCACGTCCGATGCGAGGGGGTCACACCGGTGACCTCCTCGTTGAGGCGTCGGTAATACGAGATGGGAGTAGTGGACAGATCGATGAATAGCGCGATTGTGACCGGTGGTTCATATGAAGAAGGACTGAGTATCGCCGAAGCGCTCTGCCGTTGCGGATATGGCGTATCTATCTGGGATGAGGAGCTGGGGCCACTTGAGAGCGCTCGCGATGAGCTCCACGGTCTCGGATACGAAGTTGACATTCGATGTCTCGACATTGGGAATGTCTCTCAGCTCACTGCAACCTATCAGGCGGTGAAAGATCTCCAAGGTGTCCCTGCTGCGCTGTTCAATATGGCGACCTTGAAAAATTCCTATCTCCATGGGGATCCAGAGACACGAACCGATGAGCTGGTGCCGTTTTGGAATGTCGATCGAGACAAGCTCAAACGAGTCATGGAAGTCAATGCCATCGGCACCATGTTGTGCTCAGCAACGGTGGCAGTGGACATGGTTGCCGCAAAGACCGGATCGATCGTCAACTTCTCTACCGGGTCGCATACCCAACGCGATGTGGGCCACGTTCCCTATGGCCCGTCAAAGTCCTTTGTCGAGTCGTTTAGTACGGCAATCTCATTTCAGCTTGAACCCCACGGCGTGAGAGTGAACGTTATTTCCGCTGGAGGAATGGTAAATCGGAGAGGGAAGAGCGACCCAAAACACGTCCCCTCGGACTGGGCCGATGAGTTGGTTGCCTATCTTGCAGGCGATGATTCCAAAGCGGTAACAGCTCAGTTGTACCAGGGTGCGAGTTTGGTGCCCATCAAGAGTCTTCGGGATCTTTGAAAGAGGAGTGAAATCAGATGCTTACAGCTGAAGAAAACAAAAAACTTACCGAAGTCGGTCCAGGAACACCGGGAGGTGAACTCCTGCGTCGCTACTGGCACCCTGTGGCCGGAGCCTCTGAGCTCGAGAGTGAGCCAGTACTTGGCGTGCGTCTCCTTGGCGAGGACCTCGTTCTCTTTCGCGATCTCAGCGGCAAACTCGGGCTCTTGGAAGCTGCCTGTTGCCACCGGAAAGTCTCGCTGGTCTCGGGGATTCCCCAGGAGCAGGGGATCCGGTGCTGCTACCACGGTTGGCTTTATGACTGCGAGGGAAAGTGCATCGAGCAGCCCGCCGAGCCGACATTCAGTCGATTTAAAGACGCGGTTGGTCAGCGTGCCTACGTCGCGCAGGAGCTCGGAGGTCTCATCTGGGCATACATGGGCCCCCTACCAGCTCCCCTTATCCCTGCCCTTGATGTTCTGGTACATGAGGACGCATGGCGCGATATCGGCAAAGCCGTTATACCCTGCAATTGGGTGCAGTGTATTGAGAACTCGGTCGATCTGACTCACGTGGATTACCTCCATGGTCTTTACTACGACTACGTTCTCCGTCGGCAGGGACGTGAGCCCCTTCCAAAGAGTGATCGTGTCTTTGGCGGACGGAAGCAGGTCGAAATCGGCTTCGACAAGTTCAAATTTGGCATAAAGAAACGTCGACGACTTGAGGGTGACACTGAGAACGCCGAGTGGCAGGTAGGTGCTAACCCCTTAATCTTCCCCACCATGACGCGGGCGGGCGGTAGGGGATCCCTTCAGATCAGGGTGCCAGTCGACGATGTCACAACACTGACCTTTTTATACTCGTGCAGCCAACCCGACGATGGACTGCCGGTCCCACCCCAAGAATCAATTCCCGTTTACGACGTCCCCCTCTATGACGAAAACGGTAAATGGAAGACCGATTGGGTGACCGGCCAAGACATCATGGCCTGGGTGCTTCAGGGTCCAATCATGGATCGCAGTACTGAGCAACTTGGAGCTAGCGATATCGGAATCAAGCTGATTCGGGAGATGATCTTCGAGGAGATCGACGCAGTTGCAAACGGTAATGACCCCTACGGGACGGTCCGAGATCCATCGGAGAACTTGCCGTTCTTGCTGCAGATTAACGAATCTGGGCCAGCGAGACGAACAGGGTATATGGACAATCACTGGCACCAGTTCAGCCCGATCTATGGGGAACTGAAAGCCCTCATGAGCCGTCCCTCTCCGGCACGAACAGCGATGGAGGAAGAGGCAAAGAAAAAGAAAGAGGCTTCGTACATCTCCTAAACGATGTGAATAGACCTCCCGTTTGACTTCATCGCGTGGTTGAAGTTCACGTTCTCGAACGACCACTTGACATCTCTACAGAAGGATTAAAAGTAAATGGACCTAACCTCCGCAGTTCGGATCGATCAGAAGGCTCAGGCTGATCCTCAAGTAGCCGATACTGAAGAGGTCGCCCTTTACGCAAATGGCGGGTTTCGTTATGACAAATGGGTGCAAGAGACTGGCGCCCCGGTCTACCGCGGCTACTACATCGAAGACCTACGAACCCTCGAGCTTGGATGGTGGGAGCAGCGAGGGTGCAATACGGCATTTATTCAGCTCTACGGGCAAGAGGGCGTAAGCGAGTCTCGTGTTACGGAGATTCCACCGGGCGAAGCTTTGCCTGGCTCTCGACTTGGTGTCGACGAGATGGTCTATGTCCTCTCCGGGAGCGGCTCAACCACTATTGGTGATGATGGTGGCGAGCAGCAGAGCTTCGATTGGCAGGCAAAGAGTCTCTTTCTTTTGCACAGTGGGAAGCGGTATCGACACTTCAACAAACAAACGGATCAGCCGGTTCGATTGCTTCACTTCAACTATCTGCCGATAGCAATGTCAGCAGTTCCAAATCCTGAGATGTTGGTAGATTTTGACGAATATGTGAAGGGCGCAACCACGGCCGATTTCCTTCCAGCACGTATTGCGAAGGGTGAAAATGTACCGAGAGTCGCCGACGGCACCTTCTGGTACGGAGACTTCTTCCAAGACATGGGGGCATGGGACAACTTGAAGTCTGCTGAACGTCGTGGAGCAGGCGGGCGCGTGGTCTTTCTCGGATTTCCCGGCTCCGAGATGACAAGCCATATGTCGGTTTTCCCTGCGCTGACCTATAAGAAGGGTCATCGCCACGGGCCGGGTCGATCGATTGTCATTCCCGCGGGGGAGGGCTTTTCAGTTTTTTGGGAGAACGAAGAGGAAAAGCTGGTCATCCCTTGGCACGAGGCAAGCCTGCTCACGCCTCCAAATCGCTGGTTCCACCAGCATTTCAACGT
>CAIVND010000162.1 GCA_903907185.1 uncultured Acidimicrobiaceae bacterium | reverse complement strand
GTCGTGTGAGTTGACTACTCATCATGATCGGAGAGTTCGTTGAACGAGAGGAGAGTTGGATCGGCGGCTATCGCCGGTTCAGCTCTCCTTCTTTATTATCCGGCTTTATTATCCGGCAAGGGATCACTGAACCCGTTAGGAGTTACCTGCCTGGTTTGCCAATCACGCGATCGAAGGTTGGCGCTCATCTGGCCGATCCGGGTGTCGTTTACCAAATCGAAGGAGCAGAGCGATCGCTCCGCTGACGATGGCCGAGGCACGACGCAGCGATGTCATCGTTGCCTACGAGATGCTTGGCGCTCCGATAACGAGCGATCACGGTGGTCCAGTGCGGATGTACATTGCACCGATGTATGGGTACAAATCGACAAAGTGGTTGAGGTCGATCTCGGTTGTTACTACCCCCCTTCCGGGGTTTTGGGAGCTCAATGGATATGACGTTGAGGGATGGATCGGCCGTTCCAACGGACGGACCGACCCTCCGGTTGATGGGTCAGTGAGTTGACAGTCCAAAGTCGTCAAACGAACGAGCAGGAGATCGTCCGGTTCAGTGCAATCGAACGCCAGCTGCACTGGGTGACCTCCCTTGCCGTTCTTATTCTGATGGCGACAGGCGCCATCTTGTATTTTCCAGCACTTTCGACGCGGATTGGCCAGCGTCTACTTATTGAGAATATTCACGCCTACAGCGGGTTCTTCGTACTCGTTCCTCTGCTGATCTCGATGTGCGGTCCATGGGGCCGCAGCGTTCGGGCCGACGTTAACCGCCTGAGTAAGTTTGCGGATCGGGAGTGGGCGTGGTTTCGACCAAGTCGGCACAAACACGTCGAACTGGGAAAGTTCAATCCAGGACAGAAGCTCAATGCGGTGCTTGTGACGGCGGGACTCAGCGTCTTGTTGCTCACCGGATACGCGTTACGGTTCCCTGGGCCATTTTCTGTAGATGTCCGCCAGGGAGTCACCTTTGTGCATGACTGGTTCGCCTTTGCGGTTGCCATTCTTGTCTTTGGCCATATCGCCTTTGCACTCGCTCATCCTCAAGCAATGCGATCGATGATCCGTGGTGTGGTCAAGCGCGACTGGGCAGAACAGCACGCGCCTCGCTGGCTCAAGGAGTACCTCGATCGCGAGCCGAGCGTCGAGTAGCAGTTCGGGTGGTAGCTGGTAGTCGACCCACTCGTTGATTCGAACTCGTCTATCTGCATGCTCATCTGCACGTTCTGCTGATGCATAATGACTAGGTCGCAAGTCACTATCGGGGGTAGCAACGTGTCCGTTCCGGTCAAAGTCACAGGTATCGATCATCTCGTCTTGAATGTTGAGGATTCGCAACGCTCGCTGGATTTCTACTGCGATCGTCTTGGCCTCGAGGGGTATCGCGTTGATCAGTGGCAAAGTGGAAAGGTTCGCTTTCCCTCGGTACGGGTGAATCCGACACTTATTCTCGACCTCGCGAAGGCCGACCGTACGGGGAACAACCTTGACCACTTCTGTCTAGTGATCGAAAAGACTGACCTTGCGGCACTTGAAGCTGAGGGTGAATTCGATGTCGTGCGTGGAGTGGGTCTCCGCTCTGGCGCCCAGGGAGATGGGAACTCGCTTTACATACGTGATCCTGATGGGAACGTGATCGAACTCCGCTACTACGACTAAATCTCCGTCAGGGCGACGATGAGATGCAAAAAGGTGTCGAAGTCGACATCGAAAAGCATCGATCGGCATGCAAGGTCTTTGACGTAAAGTTCCTCCGCAGTATCGCCAAGCTTCGATGGAGTACAAGATGACCGATGCAATTGCTCTTTCAGACTCTCCCTATGGCTATCAACGAACGGCTGAACTTCAAGAGCAGTTTCTAGAGGCTGCTGAACGCCTTCGATCTTTCGATGGTTGGGCCAACCCAGACAACGCCAACCGTCAAGAGTTGCGAGCAGATCTTGTCCTCGAAGGCGGCGGTGTCAAAAGCATCGCCTTTGCCGGAGCAGTTCTGGCGCTTAGTGAGGCGGGCTATAGCTTCGGCAGAGTTGCCGGAACAAGTGCTGGAGCGATTGCTGCGAGTGTGATTGCGGGCATCGTGCAGGCAGGTCGTGAGATGACCTCAGCACTTGGATACCTGCGTTCGTTAGATTTTCAAGGATTTATGCCACAGGGGAAACTCCACGGCTTCCT
>CAIVND010000161.1 GCA_903907185.1 uncultured Acidimicrobiaceae bacterium | reverse complement strand
CCATCATCTCTTCGGTATGACGACGGGTTGCTATCTTTTCCCTGACGACGGTGACGCCACTTGCAGCAAGTCCCGCGAGCAAAATTGCACTCTTTACCTGTGCGCTTGCCATCGGTGGCGCATAGTCGATACCGTGAAGCTCTCCCCCTCTGATGACAAGCGGGGCAAGCGATCCTCCATTGCGACCATCAATTACTGCGCCCATGCTGCGCAACGGATCCACAATCCGATCCATTGGCCGTCGATGAATAGATTCATCGCCGATCAAGACGCTCAAAAAGGGTAAGGAAGCAAGTACACCGGCGAGGAGACGGGTTCCCGTGCCGGAGTTGCCCATATCGAGAGGGCGTTCCGGTTCATGGAGCCGAGATCGTCCGCCGTCGATCTCATCCCCCTCGAAACCAATTCCCATCTGTGCGAGCGCTAGACGGGTCCGTACAATGTCGTTGCCATCACCGAGGCCAGTGACATGTGATCGACCCTCAGCAAGTCCACCAAGTAACAGAGCGCGATGTGAGATGGATTTATCTCCCGGGACTCGAGCCGTGCCCAAAAGCGGTCCGCTCCCCTTTACGGAATAGGTGATAGGCAATGTTGTCATCCAAGACTCCCAATAGAAGGATGGTAACCACGTGACATCAGGGCAACTCGTGCCTGATCAGCAACCTCTTCCGATATCGCTAACACAAGAACCCCGCGATCTCCCTCAGCAGAGTGAGCGATCTCGAGGTCCCATATATTGACCCCTATCTCACCGAGAACAGTGGTCACCTCCGCGAGAACCCCCGGTCGGTCAGGCACAGGAATCCGGCATTCAGCAAGGGTCTCCGGTAGCGGTACTCGCGCCGGGAGGTTTCGTCTCGCCTGTTTTGCATAGTCGAGAAGTTCGAAGAGTGCCTCGCGATCGTTTGTCGCGACGATTCGACGGGCCTCATCGAGTCGGTCTCGAAGCGCGTCGAGAGCGACCAAGATTGCTTGAGAGTTATCTCGAAAGATATCGGGCCAGATCGATGGATCTCCGGCCGCTATTCGTGTCATATCTCGAAAACCTCCAGCAGCAAGACGCAGAAGAGCCGCGTGTTCCGTTGATGCGTCAGCAGCTACAGCCATGAGATTTGCAGCAGTGAGATGAGGAAGATGAGATACAACGGCCACAAGGGCGTCGTGCCGATCCGGCGCAAGAGAAAGAACGTCTGCACCGAGCAGCGTGACGAGATCTCGCACCGCCTGAAAGGCATCAGGATCGGTCGCATTTGAAGGAGTAAGAACCCAGGTCGCACCGTTGAAAAGGTCAGGATCAGAGCCGTCAGGGCCTTCCTGTTCCGAACCAGCCATGGGATGACCGCCGACAAACCGACTATGACCGATCTCGCCAACGATCTTTGCCTTCACTCCTGCGACATCGGTCACAATGACACCATTGCGACGTTGGTCCGCAAATAGCGACTTTGCGAGATCCACCACGCTCGACGCAGGAGTGGCGAGGATCACAAAAGGTGCTGAGAGATCAACTCCACAGGAATCGATGATATCGAGCTCCTTTGCACGGACGCTCCGAGAGGTATCAATATCGTTACCTGTTACATACCATCCAAGTTGCTTCAGCCGTCGAGCGATTGATGCTCCAATTAATCCGAGACCAATGACCTCGACCCGGCGCGCCATTCGATCAAACGCACGCAATTCGGACTGCGACGGGAGATTGGTCATGAGGGGCCGAACTAGTTAACGAGGTCGGAGCGAAGTCCGACGGCATTCTTGGTGTATACGTGATGGATCTCGCCCTTCGAAAGTGGCGAGTAACACTGAACCATGATCCGGATGCAACGCTCGACAGATCCAGATACCCCAAGTTCCATCGATCCAAAAAGAGGAACGTCATTCAACCCAATCGCTCGGGCGCCAGCCGCCGGAAAGCCAGCGGAGATATCTGGTGTCGCTGAAAAGAAGATGCAGACTAAAGAGTCACGGTCAACGGAGTTCCGAAGCAACATCTCCTCGAGGAGTTCGCTCGTTGCGCTTTCGATGAGGTTGGCATCATCGCTTTCGACTGTCGTCGCCCCACGTATTGCCCGAAGCATCTGTTCCATCAGCTTGGAAGCCTATCGGTCATGGGTTCTTCCAGTTTTCACTATCGCTGCACCTGCCAGCGCTCTCACCTCAAGATGGGTCAGATCGCGATAGGACCCGGGTGCGAGCTGCGTGTCAGATACCGGTCCGATTCTCGTTCGTACCAGACGAGTTACTGTAAGACCGACTTCCTCACACATCCGTCGTACCTGCCGATATCTTCCCTCGTGAATCACGATTTTGAGAAGATCTCCTCCGGGATGGGCCACCTTGGCAGGCTGAGTGACCACCCCTGGTTCAATCTCGACACCCTCGCGAAGGGCGCGTATGGCCGCTGGCGTGACCTCACCGGTGACCTGTGCGAGATACTCCTTTTCCACCCCATGACTTGGATGGGTGAGAAGTTGAGCAAGTTCGCCATCGTTGGTGAGAACAATGAGGCCCTCTGTCGCAAAATCGAGGCGTCCAACGGAGAACACTCGAGGTTCGTTTGGTACGAGCTCCAAGATGGTTGGTCGACCTTCTGGGTCAACTGCGGTGACCACAACACCTGACGGCTTGTTGACCAAGTAGTAGACCAGCCCAGGCAAGACTCCGACGGGAATCTCGTCAACCGCGACGAGGTCATGGTCGATATCTACTCGTTGGCCAAGTCGAGCAACAAGACCATTGACCGTGACTCTTCCATCTTCGATCATCTCGTCGCACACCCGACGAGAGCCAATACCGGCCCGAGCGAGAACCTTTTGGAGTCGCTCACCCGTGAGTTCGGTGTTCAAACCTCTGGTCCGGGTCGAAGTGCCTGCTCAAGGAGCTCAACCGTTGAAACATCAGGAACAAAAGTCTCAAGTGGCGGAAGATTCCCAATGCTTTCGAGGCCGAGACGCTCGAGAAATGTCTGCGATGTACCGAACAGAATCGCCTGTCCCGGCCCTTCATCGCGTCCAACCATCTCGACGTATCCCCTCTGTGTGAGCAACCGAATGACGCCGTCGGCATTGACTCCGCGGATCTGGGCGATCTGGGCGCGAGAGATCGGCTGCTTGTAGGCAACAATGGCAAGAGTTTCAAGAGCCGCCGGAGATAGACGTGAAGGTACCTCATCGAGGATGAACCGCTCCACGTAGCCGTGATAGGCGGGATGGCTCTGAAAGCGGTAGCCGCCAGCAATATGTGCGAGTTCGAATCCTCGCTCCTCCTCCTCGTAGGCCTGCGACATCACCGCACAGAGCTCTTCGATCCGTTCCACACTGACCTCCAAAAGCTCGGAGAGAAGTTGGCTCGAAACCGGCTCAGTAGCGACCATCACTACCGCCTCAATCGCCGCTGCCTCGGGCCTCCACTCGCTTGGAAGCGGGCTCATCGCGCACCCAACGCAGCGGAGTCATCGTAGTTATCCACATCGACAAGCAGGTGATCTCGAAGCTCTGCGGTCCAAATAATGACCAATTCGCTAAAATTTTCCGCCTGCTCGAACTCCACCATCTCTCGCTTGTAGAGCTCCAAGACGGCAAGAAAAGTTGCAACAAAGCGCACCTTAGACAGGTCGCCAAGACAAAGCTCTCTCAGGGTTGCACGGCCTTTCGATGGCAAGATTCCCACTAAGAGGTCAAGCGTCTCCGCAACAGTGATCTCGTCCTCATGGATGTGACCCGTTGCAACCACCGGAATTGGCCGATCGGCCAGGACCCTGCGAGCGACCTCACAGAGGATCTGTGGCGAAATCTTTGCCAAAAGATCCGGTGCAACAGAATCAAATCGCTCATCTGGACCGGAACGCCGAGCGGCAGAACGGGCGGCCATCGACTCAAGCCCCGCAAGTTCATTGGCTGCTTCTGAGAACGTCTTGCACTCAACAAGACGGGCAAGGAGATAGTCCCGAGCCTCAAAGAGCGACAGGTCATCATCGATCTCAAGGTCGTCGTTTCCTGGGAGAAGGCGCCGACACTTGAGTTCAACAAGGGTGGCGGCGATCAAGAGAAACTCCGTGGCAAGCTCAAGATCGAGTTGTTCCAATTTCTTGAGCTCAGCCAAAAAGGCATCCACGATCTTCGAAAGACTGACCTGATAGACATCGACCTCTTCTACAGAGATCAGTTGCAGCAGAAGGTTAAATGGTCCGTCATAGACGTCTAGATGGACTGCGAACGCCATGTAATGACGTTATCGGCCACGGAGCTATCTCGCGGGTGAATCGGGGAGATTCGGGCGAGATCCGAACACGTCCCACTCCCTAGGCGCTCTTCGAACACCTTGTAACATCGAACAATGGCACGTGTCCTCTCCGGCATACAACCCTCCGGGGTTTTACATATTGGCAACTATTTTGGCGCAGTCGTGCAATGGGTCGCTGCTCAGAGCGAACACGATGCCTTCTATACCATTGTCGATCT
>CAIVND010000160.1 GCA_903907185.1 uncultured Acidimicrobiaceae bacterium | reverse complement strand
ACAGTCACATCTAGGGCGCAGGGCGCTGAGCAGCAACTAGTTAGTTAGCGCAACTCTTTCCTAAGATTGTTGAGCCGAGATGGCACCGAATCAACCCGTTGTGCGACCTACCAAAGAGCAGCTGCAGGCCGCGGCGGACCTCGTTGTCCCTGACGTTATTGCCTCTGATCTTCGAGTTTTGTTCTGTGGCATTAATCCGGGGCTCTATACGGGTGCAGTAGGTCATCACTTTGCTCGGCCAGGAAACCGGTTTTGGAAGGCCCTCTATGGTGCCGGATTTACCGATCACCTTTTTCGGGCAGACGAAGACCGGGAACTTCTGAAGCTTGGGATAGGGATCACCAATATTGTGCAGCGTACGACCGCTCGGGCGGACGAGCTCTCGAAAGAGGAGCTTCTAGAGGGTGCACGACGCCTGCGCCGACTCATTGTGCGCAGAAGGCCGCGGGTTCTCGCGGTGCTTGGCATCGGTGCCTATGCATCCGCCTTTGGTGTCAAGGCGACGATTGGTCTTCAGGTCGATGCATCGATCTCGGCGAAGGTCTATGTGCTCCCGAATCCAAGTGGACTCCAAGCGCAGTATCAGCTTCCAGAGATGATCAGGATCTTCTCTGATCTCCGCCTTGTCGTCGAGGCAGCCGAGATGGTATGAAAGGGCGATCCAGAGCCGCTGTCGTTGCCGTTGCCGGAACGGTACTTGTCGGGGCGGCCTTTCAAGTCCCAGTCCTTGCCGGTGCAAAGTCTCGAACGCCAGTGTGCACACCTGTCCAGATCGTCTCTCGTTGGAGTACCCAGCGTCTCGTCGAGCAGCTTTTGGCACCGTCTGTCGACCAGAGTTCGCTCACCGTTGCGAGGGGAGTTGTCGCTGATGGCATCGGTGGATTGGTCCTGACCGGTAACGCGCCCATGGACCTCATGCAACAGCTTCGTTTACTTATAAGTACTGCCAGGTCTGGACTAGGACCTTTCATCATGGCTGATGAGGAGGGTGGCGAGGTGCAGCGCCTTGCACCGCTTGTTCAAAACATTCCCGCTGCGCGCACGATGGGCGCGACGATGACGTCAAAGCAAATTCAAGAGGTGGGAGCGACGGCTGGGGGCACAATGCACCGGTTGGGTTTAACGATGGACCTCGCACCCGTTGCCGATGTTGACGCTCGGCCCGGACCAGATTCAGTGAATGCCGATGGAACTCGATCGTTTAGCGGAGTCACCACGGTAGTAACCCGCGACGCCAACGCATTTTCACGCGGGCTCTCTGACTCCGGTGTGATTCCCGTGATCAAGCACTTTCCCGGCCTTGGTGGTGCGGAGGGAAACTCTGATCTGGGGGTATCTCGCACACTTGGTTGGCCGAATCTTTTGCATATTGGACTCCCGCCGTTCATCGAGGCGATAAAGCAACGAGCTCCAGTGATCATGATCTCGAATGCGATCGTTCCGGGACTTTCCACACTGCCCGCGTCCCTTTCGCGTGCGGTCATCACCGATGAGCTGCGAAACAAGCTGCACTATCAAGGTCTGGTTATGACCGATTCGCTCTCAGCTGTATCGATCACGGCTGCCGGGTACTCTCTTTCGCGTGCTGCAGTTGTCGCCTTCGAGGCAGGAGCAGATTTCATCCTCTTCAATGTTCTCGGCTCAGCGCTCCGTCCGACAGTTGCGAGCATCGATGCTGCAGTGAATACTGCAGTTTCAGCGAAACGTTTGAGCCGCGATCACCTCATCGCCGCAGCGGCACGCGTTCTTGCACTCAAACACGTTGCTCGATGTGCAGCAAGTGCCTAGCCTCGACAGCGATCAAATCCATAGATACTGGTGATATGAGTACCGAGGCACAGCCGTTAACGCATCGACAGATCATGGTCATCTTCTCTGGACTGATGATGACGATGTTTCTTGCGATTCTTGATCAGACCATCGTTGCAACTGCGCTTCCTACCATTGCCTCTGATCTCGGTGGCGTTGCACATATCTCGTGGGTTCCTATCGCGTATCTGCTCATGACCACGCTTACGAGTCCGGTATACGGAAAGATCTCGGATCGCGTAGGGCGCAAAAGTATCTACCAGCTCGCAATCACCATCTTTCTTGTCGGCTCGATCTGTTCGGGGCTCAGTCAGAACATGACAGAACTCATTGTCTTCAGAGCGGTGCAGGGCATCGGTGGTGGTGGCCTGATGTCTCTGTCTTTCGCGATCGTCGGCGATGTCATTAGCCCTCGAGAGAGAGGTCGGTACCAGGGATATTTCAGCTCTCTCGGTCTCTTCGGAAGTGTCCTTGGGCCTCTGCTCGGCGGAATATTTACTCAGGATCTTTCGTGGCGTTGGATCTTCTATATCAATGTGCCAGTGGGCATCGGCGCGTTGATTGTGACCGGAATGAAGCTAAAACTTCCGCGAACAAGAAGTGAGAATGCCTTTGACGTCGGAGGTGCGCTTCTCATGGCACTTTCAGTCTCCGCGTTGCTACTCGCACTGGTAACCGGCGGGACCACCTTTGCCTGGGGATCGCCAACAATTGTTGGGTTGTTCGCAGTCTTTACTTTCGGATTCATCGCGCTGTGTTTTCGAGAGTCAAGGGCGGTCGAACCCCTCTTTCCCCCGCGCGTTTTTCTCCACCCGGTCACGGCCGCGGCCGCGGTTCTGACACTTCTCCTGACGGCAGCACAGTTTTGCGGAATTATCTATCTCCCGATCTACCTCCAATTGGCAAAGGGGGTGCAACCAATCGACTCGGGACTTTTGATGTTGCCTCTCGTTGTTGCAACAGCGGCTGCCTCGATCATCTCAGGACACCTGATGTCGAGGTTTGGTCGATACAAAGCCTTTCCGATCTTTGCAGCTTCGATGATGGCCACTGGCATCACGCTATTTTCAACAATGAACAGCTCTACCTCTCAGCTGTTGATCAGCCTCTACATGGGAATCTTTGGTCTTGGAATGGGATCCGGGCTTCAAGTGTTGATTACGGTGATGCAAAATGCAGTTGAGGCTCGCGACCTTGGCGTTGCCTCATCGTCACTCAGTTTTTTTCGAAATATAGGCGCTTCGATCGGGACCGCAATCTTTGGGTCCGTCTTAGTCAGCCGTCTGAACTTTTGGCTCCCGATGCTTGTTCCCGGAAGGCATCTCACGGCTGCGTCTGCTTCGAAACTCGCAAATCCAGCGACACTTCGTACGCTGCCCACGCCGCTTCGATCTGGAATTACTGAGTCGTTTGTGCACGCGCTTCACTCAGTCTTTTTCGCGGGGTTACCTCTTCTACTTGTCGCGATCGTTGTGGCGGTCTTTTTGAAGGAGATACCACTTGGCTCAAAGTCAGCTCATGATCGCAGGGGTGTGGAACAGGCCCACGACCGACGCCTCTAGTGACACAAAGTTCATCCGCTTGTGATGGGAGAGAGATAACGGGTTCAAGTCGGTTCCCTATCCTTTTCTCATGGGAAGGTCCACAATTCGAGATCTACGCTCCTGGGATCTGTTCATGGAGAACGCCTGGCCAGACTTCGAAGAGGATCCGTGGTGCGTTGGGTTTTCACCTTTGTCGAGAGACCTTCACCCAAGTCGGTGTCGAGATCCTCAGCAGGTACTGGCGGAGGTGACGCCGATTGGGATCGCGCCCTTGAGTTTTCGATTTCGATTGCGGACAGCGATCGTGCGATGGGCTGAGCGATGGGTACAGGCTTTTTCTGATCTCCCGGATATCTTCGACATCTAAGCCTGGCTCGCCGAAGGGTCAGCACGTCTCTCCCCTGTGCGTGGTGACCCTTCGGTCTGTCTGTCAGTGTTTTTTCAGGTGCAGGGCGTAGTATTTATCGATGGATCGCCGCACCTTTCTTCAGCGTTCCGGTGCGGGAGCATCAGCTCTTGCTCTCTCGGCACTGGTCGGAGCCTGTGGGCGCGGAATCAGCCGAGTGACTGGTGATCTGTCGGGTTCGAGCGGCGCGAAGGCTCTCGGCCACTCTCTCGTCGATGGGCTTCCCGTGGCCGCGTGGGTAGTAGCAGAGAACAAAAAGAAGGGTTCGTTGAGTTGGGTGATCAACGGTCGACGCCAGGTCGGAAAGAAACCTATTGAGGGCTATGCCGATCGAGTCAGCGCAGTTGTGGGTGAGGAACTCACCATCTTCGTAAACACCACTGCATCGACATGGAAGGCCGAAATCTACCGGATGGGCTACTACCAGGGTCTCGGTGGACGTCTGATAACGAAGACGCGGGACATTTCGGGCTTTGTGCAGCCAGCATCGATATTTACTCCCAAAGTCAATATGGTGCACTGCGACTGGAAGGTCTCGCACCGGTTCCTCATCGGAGACGACTGGCCTCCAGGGAACTATCTCGTGCAACTCATTGCGAGCTCAGGCGGACGACACCACATTCCGTTTACGGTCCGAGATGACAGCAGTCGCGCGGCGATCGCTATTCAAAACTCTGTCACCACTTGGCAGGCATACAACCATTGGGGCGGCTACAGCCTTTATGGCGGCATTCCCATCGACGGGAAGAGTGACTACGAAAGCCGATCGCGGATCGTCTCCTTTGATCGGCCCTATGCGAATCCTGACGCGGGCGGATCGGGCGATTGGATTGGGAATGAGTTCCCCTTCATCTACTTCGCGGAACGTCACGGACTTGACGTGACCTACCTCACGAACGTTGACGTTGATGCTCGGCCGCATCTCCTTGCAAATCACCGCGTGCTGGTCAGCCTTGGGCACGATGAATATTGGTCCTATGTGATGCGTTATGGGGTGCAAGACGCTGCCCGAAACGGTCTCAATGTTGCCTTTCTTGGTGCCAACGCGTGTTACCGGCAGATCCGTTTTGCGAGTTCAGCACTTGGTCAACGTCGCGAGGTGATCTGTTATAAAGACGTTCAAGAGGATCCCATTCACCTCAAGAAACCATGGCTTGCCACAGGAGGCTCTTGGGCAACTTCGGGACCCAGTCAGGTACCAGAGAGCCAGTTTGTAGGAGCGATGTATCAGAACTTTGGCGGTTCTGGTGATCTCGTCATCTATGAACCAACATCGTTCATCTTTAAGGGAATGAAGTTGCATCGTGGCTCAACAATTCCAAAGATTATTGGGTCGGAGTTTGACGCCTTCGAACCGCGGATCTGTCCACAAAACGTTGAGATTCTCGCCCATTCGCCGACTAAGGGCGTTGTGGGAGAGTCGGACATGACCTACTACACCATTGCGAAGGGCGGAGGAATCTTCGACTCTGGAACGGCTGATTTTGTCACGGCAATGTGGAATGGCGATTCAGCGCTCAACAACCATCTGAGCTTTGCAGTCACCCCTGCAGCCGCGCCCCTCGGCGAGATGATGCTCAACTTGTTGCGCACCTTTGCGAACGGGCCCGCAGCAAAGACACATCCATCTCGACCGAACTGGCGATCACTGTACGCTGAATCTGCGCCAGTAAAGTTGGGCGTCGACGTCCGATAAGAAATGACCCTCCGGCTAGGGTTAAAACGTGGTCACTGACGACAGAGATAAGGCGTTAAAGGGGATCTCCGGTGAGGCGCAAGAGCGTCTCCATCGTCATCTTGCCAACTGGCTTGGACTTTGGCCAGATCATCCGTCGGTGTCGGTCGTCCACTCGTCCTATCGAGAACAACCCGGTTGGGATGGAGGACTTCGGCCCTTTGTTGGGATTGTCGCACCACAGATCACGGTGATCTCGGTTGCGAGCCAATGGTACGAACCGATCGCTCGGGCGGTTGAGATTGGCGGCCTTGAAGAGCTTGAAGCGACTATTGCTGTGATTACCAACCGCCCAGGGACGACCCTACGAAGGGGCGTCTTCCGCTATCAGCAGGCGATCATGGCGCACGATGGGTGGGGTCAATGGATAGATCCGCTCGACTCTGCAACACCTGTGTGGCTTCGACCCTTCAATGGTGACGTTCTGATCGCTTTAGGCGAAGACGGTCGTTATGTCGCTGGTGTGGGTCGCAAGCGGCATGATCAGTTCGCCCAGGAGTTAGCGGTCGTAACTGAAGAGGCCCATCGTCATCGGGGCTACGCAAAACAGTTAGTCTCTCAGGCCGCTGAACGGGTCTATGCAGAGGGCGCAGTTGCAACGTATCTGCACCGTGCGGACAATCTGGGCTCTGCGGCAGTCGCTGAAGCCTGCGGATTTTTTGACCGGGGCTGGGAGATTGTCTCGATATCTAACCCGAGAAGTTGATCTAGTGGACGGTGTCGGGACCGAGAAGGCGAAGTGGCTCGCCGGCGAGGTAACTTGCAATGTTTACGAAGGCGTCACTCATGTAGTGGAGCAGGTTGGACTCTGATGCATAGCCAATATGCGGTGTCATTACAACGTTCTTGAGCGTGTTGAATGGATGATCTTTGGGCATAGGTTCGACGTCGAAGACATCGAGGCCCGCACCGCGAATGGTTCTTGCTCGAAGCGCCTCGATCAGAGCAGTCTCGTCGATGATGGGGCCCCGAGCGGTATTGATGATCGCAGCTGTCGGACGCATGAGTGCAAGTTCATCCTTCCCGACTAATCCGGTTGTGCGCTCTGAGAGACGGAGATGGATAGAGATAAAGTCGCTTTCGCTCATGAGCTCTGCTTTTGTTACCAGTTGAACACCGAGTTCGTCGGTTCGGGCTGCCGTGAGATTCTGACTCCACGCGATGACTTGCATGGAGAACGCCTGCGCGATCGGAATCATTGCGGCACCAAGGCGCCCAAGTCCCAGCAGGCCAAGGGTCTTGCCAGCAAGATCAGTTGGTAGCTCCCGTTGCCAAAGACCCGATCGAACATCTGCGTCAACTCGGGGTAGCTCCTTTGCCACCGCAAGAATGAGTGCCCAAGTGATCTCTGTCGTCGAGAACAGTCCACTTGGAGTACCAGAGATCAATACGCCAAACTCCTTTGCCGCAGCAAGGTCGATCGAAGCATTGGCCATACCGTTTGTTACGACCATCTTGAGATCGGGTAGCTGGGCAAAGATCTCGCGAGTGATATCACTTCTCTCGCGCATCACATAGACGACTTCAAATCCTTTGAGGGCGTCCGCGAGTTTGTCTCCAACTAGTCGATCGTGAAAGAAGGAGACCTCCGCATCCGGGCCGAGCAGTGTCCAGTCAACAAGGCGAGGCGCCGCATGTTGGTAGTCATCGATGATCGCAATACGTGTCACGGGTACCTCACTTTGCAATGCTGACGTAGAGAGTCGGTCTAAGAGTTCGTGATGCGCTCAAGCACCGGTAGCGCCTCGCGTAATATTCGGCGATCCGGCTCACTGAGCGTCGCAAGAATCTCCACCAACCAGGCCTTGCGCCGTACGCGATCTGCATCGATGATCTCTCGCCCAGCCTCGGTGATTGCAATAATCGACTGGCGCTTATCGTGTTGATGCTCATCTCTTGAGATAAGGCCCCGCGTTTCGAGAGCCGCGATCACCCGGGTCATCGAGGGAGGTTGGATACGTTCGATCTGCGCAAGGGCAGTGGGCGAGAGCGGCCCGTGCATAAGCGAGGCAAGTGCCGACATCTGTGAGAGACCGAGTGTTTCATCACTGCGCTCTGCTCGAAGGCGCCGAGCGATGCGCATGACCGCCATACGAAGCGAACTTGCAAGAAGCTCATCAGGACTTGAGTGATCGATTACGGGATGCCGCTGGGGTTCTGTTGCCACTACATGACCGTAGCAAAGTCCTATCGGCCCGCTTGGCGCCTCAGATTTACCGGGGGACGACTTGTTTGAATGGCCTTTCTCAAGATTTCCTTGCGGGCCAAGAGAAGTTGTTAAAGAGTAGGGGAATGTCTCTCCGTCATACGAGCGCAATTGTTTTGGCAGCAGGCGAAGGTTCGCGTATGCGATCAAGCATTGCGAAGCCCCTCCATCGCCTAAGTGGCCGCCCGATGATCCTCCATGTACTTGAGACGCTTTTCGAACTTGGGGTGACTCAAGTTGTCGTTGTTGTGGGTTATCAAAGTGAGGAGGTCATGCGGGTCATCGAATTGGATCATCCCCGTGGTCTCCAGGTGAGCTTTGCCCTCCAGGCTGTTCGCCTCGGTAGCGGCGATGCTGCTGCGGTAGGCCTCGCACGGCTTGTCGCTGACGATGTCGTTGGTGCTTCGGACGTAGTAATTCTGCCCGGTGACACTCCATTGATTACTCCGAAGACCCTCAAACGTCTCATCGAAACCCACCGTGATCGAGAGGCGACCGCCACACTGTTGACTGCGGTTATGGAGGACCCAACCGGTTATGGACGAGTCGTGCGATCCGCTGATGGTCAAATCGCTCGCATTACCGAGCAGGTCGACGCGACAGCGATCGAACGGGCGGTCAAAGAGGTGTGCACCTCGATCTACTGCATTGATCAGGTGGCGCTCAACTCATCGTTGCGTTCGCTATCTCCACACAACAATCAGGGAGAGTTGTACCTTACCGACGTCGTGGAGAAACTGGTGAGTGGCGGGCATCGAGTTGAGGCGCTCGTTGTCGAAGAAGCCAGCGAGGTCGCTGGCGTCAATGATCCAGTCCAACTCGCGAGTGCTCAGGAGATCCTCCGTTCGAGAATCAATGCTCGATGGATTAGCGAGGGGACAGTGATGCCAGATCCCTCATCGGTTGATCTCGATATAACGGTGACCCTTGGCCGGCAGGTGACGCTTCTGAGGGGCGTGATACTCAGGGGGACAACTGTGGTCGGCGATAACGCTGTGATCGGTCCGGACTGTCATCTTGTCGATACTCAGGTGGGCGAGTGTGCAACGGTGCACTCTGT
>CAIVND010000159.1 GCA_903907185.1 uncultured Acidimicrobiaceae bacterium | reverse complement strand
GGTGAAGAACCGAAGGGCATGGGCTCCTGCTTCAAGTGCATGACGGGCCAGGTGAGTCTTTCCTGGAACCGTCAGAACGCGTATCGGTATCCC
Organism: uncultured Acidimicrobiaceae bacterium; assembly: GCA_903907185.1. Taxonomy (GTDB): domain Bacteria; phylum Actinomycetota; class Acidimicrobiia; order Acidimicrobiales; family Bog-793; genus CAIVND01. The sequence continues at coordinate 3,007 of CAIVND010000159.1, read as the reverse complement.
ATCGACGTCGATCGCGTCTGTCGCCTCGAGTGGTCCGACGATGAACGCCACGATGTAGGTGGACATTGGGATCGTTGGACCGAATCGCACCCGGCGCTTTCCGCCTGCGAGCGATTCATTGGAGATCTCTGGTCCATTTGATACTGCTACTTGGTCATTTGGTACGTCGAGGGTGATCTCAAAGATCGCCTTTCGATCAGGTTCGTCAAAGGAGGGGAACGCCTTTCGGGCGTCGGTGTCCTCAAACTGCGTGGTTGCAATGATGTGCTCGATGCCGTCATCATCGATAAAGGTGCTCCGGTAAAAGCCACAGAGCTTGTCGTTCAGTGCTCCCGTGAAGGAGGTCGAAAGTGTGTAGTGCCCCGGATTGAGCATCGATGCTGAGCCAAAGGTGACTCTTTCGAGCCTCTCGTCGAGAGTGACCACAACCTCTTGGTTCTCGCTCAAAGCCTCTCCAGCCGAGATCCAGCCTCGAGCAATCGAACTCTCGCCAACTGCCAACTCGCAGGCATTCATCACCAGCTGCTGCGTCGATTCATCGACCTCGAATTCAAGTGCGAGGTCTCCGATGAACGTTGCCTCGTTGAGGTTTGGCTCGAACCGAAGTACATAACGAACAGGGCGGGCGTTTCGGGGGAGTCGGTACTCAGCTTCATCAAGGTCTGTAGTCATCTTCATAACGTTAGCGATCGAAGTGAGTCGGGTTTACGTCCTATTCGAGCTCACTTTCGACTGCAAGTTGAGGACAAGGAACCCACTCATGCGAAGCGAGAGCTAGCGTTTCGAATCGTGACAAACCGACTGGAAAATATCAACCCTGCTTTGAATGACCGAACCTTTGACGTCATCTGCATTGGAACAGCTCTTATCGACCATCTTTCTTTCGCAGATCTTTCGACCGTCGCTGAGATCGGGGTCTCTCCGCGCACAATGACACTGATCGATGACCTCACCGCAGCGCGAGCTCGGGCAACCTTGGGGGAGGCGAAGATCGTCTCTGGGGGCACCGTCGCGAACACTGCCGCGGGAATCGCCTCATTTTCCGGACGTCCAGCCTTTCTCGGTGCTGTGGCACGGGATGCCTTTGGCGAGCAGTACTCCCGCGACCTATCCGATGCCGGGGTTACCCCCCTCTTGGTTGAGATTGCAAGCGATGATGACGCGGCGACTGGTGCCTGTTACGTGATGGTGACACCTGATCAGGAACGCACAATGGCAACTCATCTCGGTGTCTCGGGACTTCTCAGCGCTGATGACATCGATGACGATCTCCTTGGCCAGTGCCGTCTTTGCTACTTCGACGGTTATCTCCTCGATTTCCCCGAAGCTGAAAGACTTGTCGAAAAGATTGTCAGCTCCGCGAAGAAATACAACACGACTCTCGCGCTTGGACTTGCAGATCCATTCGTGGTTGAACGTCACCGAGACGCACTCATTGCCCTTCTTCCTCATGTCAGTCTCTTGTTTTCAAATCAAGATGAGATCCAGAGTTTGAGCGGACTAGGCAGTGTTGTCGATGCAGCTGATAAGTATCGTCTTGATGCGATGACCGTTGTCGTTACACGGGGAGAATTAGGTGCAGTGATTGTCGGTCCGAGTGGGGTCATTGAAATTGCAGCTGTACCGGTCGAAACGGTGGTTGATGTAACCGGAGCGGGCGACCTTTTTGCTGCGGGAATGATCTATGGGATTGTTCGTGGGGTAGATACCGCCACCGGGGCGAGACTAGGTGCGCTTGCAGCATCTGAAGTGATCTCGCATCTTGGGGCCCGTCCGGAATGTTCACTTATCGACCTGGCTCGGTCGAGCGGAATTATTCAGTAGGCCCGCACGGAAAACAAAATCGTTTCGAGCGATGAACTCAGGCGAATGGGTAGATAGCGCTGGCGATCGCCGAGCGCAAATTGCAAAGAGGGGCTAGCCCCTTCCGCAGTTCGGCTTCTTCCCGTGGTTGGCCTTCTTCTTCTTGCTGAGCTTGCGTTTATTCGTTCTCTTTGACATGGGAACACAACTCTAGCCGCTGGGAGTACCCGGGTTTTTCGCTCGACGGAGATGGCGCACGAATCATGAACTTGGCATGTTCTCGCTACTGTGAGGCCAAAGACTCCGTCTTTACACGGGAGTACCGTTTTGGGAGGGCGAAATGGCGTGGTTGCTCCACGAGGGACAGGTTCTTGCGAGCTGCAACTCTCCTGCCACGCACTATCGGATGAGAGCGATAGACCATGAGAGTGAAGGTGCAGTTCTCGTCACTTTGCGTAAGACGTTTGTGAGCCCTCGCTCTGGCCTCGATCTGGTTCAGCTTGATCGCGATCTGGTGGTCATCGATCTCTGTTCCTGTCGATCACGCCGCCTGTTCGTGCGACGTCGACGATGTGAGGTGGCAGTCATCGCTGTGCCAGGTGCTCTTGTGAGATGGCACCTCGAGATTGGTGACAGGCTAGAGATTCGATCATGAACGATGACGCCGCTGCAGACGAACTCGGTGGTTCCTTGCAACTTGGTGAACCAGAGGCCCTTGAGGCCGACGATGACGACCCACATCTTCTCGTTGGGGGCGGGTTGGTCCTTGTCTCCACACCTATTGGGAACGTTGGCGACATCAGTGACCGCGCGAAGGAAGCACTCAGGAGGGCGGACCTCGTCTGCTGTGAGGACACCCGTCATACAGGCAGACTCCTCAAACGCCTCGATATTCATGCAACAAGGCTTGCCGCCCTTCACGCGCACAACGAGATGCAAAAGAGCGAAGAGATCGCTGGCCGTATTCGCAGCGGAGAGGTTGTCGTGTTGGTGTGCGACGCGGGAACGCCAATCATCTCTGATCCCGGGGGACGACTCGTCGCTTTTATTATTGCCGAGGGACTCCCGGTGACCGCTGTTCCTGGCCCCTCTGCCGTCATTGACGCACTGGTCCTTAGCGGTCTACCGGCGGACCGCTTTACCTTTGAGGGTTTTTTAGCCAGAAAGGGTGGGGATCGCCAACAGCAGATCGATCGGATTGCGC
>CAIVND010000158.1 GCA_903907185.1 uncultured Acidimicrobiaceae bacterium | reverse complement strand
GTGAACTCAATGATCAAACACCAGCCGAAGTCGAGGCGGAGTACTGTGACTCAGATCAAGCCAAGGTGGCCTGAGATTTCCAAGTTCGAAAGTCTCCGGGAAACCCAGACCGATTCAATGTCAGGAATTTGCATCTTCGATCATCGATTGAAGTAGTCGAAGTCCAATTGTCCATACTTCCAATTTTCATCCCAAGGGACACTGTTACTTCGCAATACTCCGCATGAGGTTTTTCACATGGGTCCTGCCGGCCGAGTCCCCCGCGTACGGCGGTGGGTCAGGGGAGAAGGATCCGGTGAGAAACGGGGCTGGTCACAATTCGCAATATCTGATATTCGGACCAAGATCCTTGTCTATTGGGCACCTCGCGATATTTTTAATTCGATTAATTGATAAAGTCATCAAGTGACCTCATCTGAACCATCTCCTGGCTCACTCAGCGTTCCGTTGTCCCAGATCAAAGCGGAACTCTTTCGAGCTCTAGCTCACCCTGCTCGAATTCGATCCTTGGAGATCTTGATTGAAGGCGAAGAGACAGTGAGCAATCTTCAGGCCCTCGTCGGTATTGAGATGTCCCACCTTTCCCAACAGCTTGGCGTTCTTCGTCGGGCCGGACTAGTGACAACTCGCCGAGAAGGGTCCTCGGTGTTCTACGCGATCAAAAGTCCGCGCCTTGTTGAACTCTTGATATCCGCAAAACGATTGCTCTTGGAATCTCTGAGCGAGCGACAAGATCATCTCTCCGATCTTCAATCCGCGTTGGAACAGCGTTGAGTTTCGGTCCGGAAGTTGACAAGATCACGTGCAGTCTCCGAGAAAGGTTGTCTCTGCTCCGGGATTTATTGCCGAGTCGCTCTGACTACGGCGAGCTGCGAAGTTCATGGAAGGGCGACATTGTCGCTGGCGTGACCGTCGGAGTTGTCGCACTCCCGTTGGCTCTCGCATTTGCGATCACCGCTGGAGTCGGGGCCGCAGTCGGACTCACTACGGCGATCGTTGCGGGGTTCGTCGCCGGAATATTCGGAGGGTCGAGTCTACAAATATCGGGACCAACTGGCGCGATGGCTGTCGTTCTTGTACCGGTAGTTGCTCGATATGGACCGGGATGTATCTACCTGGTTGGCCTCATGGCTGGCATCATGATAACTGTCGCAGGCATCGTTCGCCTGGGCCGTGCTGTGGCCTACCTACCTTGGCCTCTGGTCGAAGGGTTCACCGTCGGAATTGCCGCAGTCATCTTTCTCCAACAGGTTCCTGGCGCTTTGGGGGTTCCAAAACCAAAAGGTACGAGTACCGCAATCGTGTCGCTTCGCGCTATCGAGCACTCGCACCTTCCCGCTCTTTGGCAACCACTCCTCTTAGTGGGTCTTGTGGTGATGCTGATGGTCGGGCTTCCGCGACTTCACCGCTCATTACCTGCTTCACTAATCGCTGTGATCGCATCGACACTTCTGGCGAGAGCAAGTGGATGGAATGTACCGGAAATAGGCAAACTGAAGAACGCCCTACACCTACCGATGATTCCCCATCTTGGCCAGATTCCTGAACTTGCATCGGCTGCGATGGCTGTTGCGGTATTGAGTTCCATTGAGAGTTTGTTGTCAGCAAAAGTTGCCGATGGAATGGCGGACGTCGTTCCTGCCAATCTTGATCGAGAGCTTGTGGGACAAGGTCTCGGCAACATCGCGTCATCTCTACTGGGTGGCATGCCGGCAACTGGAGCGATAGCGAGAACAGCGGTGAATGCACGTGCTGGGGCTCGTACCCGAGTGTCAGCGGTCGCGCACTCGCTCACCTTGCTTATTGTTGTGCTCGGTGCTTCGTCACTTGTCGGACGAATTCCACTTGCCTCGCTCGCTGCGGTGCTCATGGTTACTTCGTTTCGGATGGTAAATCGCTTGAATGTGACTTCGGTGCTTCACTCGACGCGATCAGATGGATTTGTTTTGATCGCCACAGCGGTTGCAACAGTGGCAACCAATCTCATTGTGGCGATAGAGATCGGAATTGCTGTCGCGGGCACAATGGCTTTACGTCACGTTGCCCGCAGCACCAAAATCACCACAGAGCGACTCACTACTGGAAGAACCGAAGATGCGGAATCCGATCTACTTGCACAGCACATCTTGGTCTACAAAATTGATGGGACGTTGTTTTTTGGAGCAACCCAACGGTTTCTTCAAGCCTTTACTGAAGTGAGTGATGTTCGAGTAGTCCTCTTGCGTCTTGCAAACGTGAATGGTCTCGATGCCACGGGCGCACTTGCACTTGGAGAAATTATCGAAGATCTCGAGCGTCGAGGGATCACTGTCTTGATCAAGGGTCTCCGGCCAGAGTTCATGCGAATCTTGGGTGCAGTCGGTGCAATTGATCGACTTGCTCATGTCAATCACAGCTTTGACAATCTTGAACTCGCGATTGCCCATGCGCGGGTTCATGCTGACCGAATCACCCACCTCGCTCAGGCATAAGGGCGCGGCAGAGGATCGCTGGTAGCACGGCGATTCGAAGCAGCTGAAAACAAGATCGCGTTTGCGATTGGAAATTGGCCGACTAATCAACCACTTTCTCAATGGGCAGAACGATTAAAACTGGCACTGACGCCAATGCCTTCGTAACGGGTTCTGTCGGATATTGGGCCAAGAGTTCTGGTGAGATCTGAGGGCAAGTGGTTGGTCTCTAGAAGACCGATGATCTTTTCGAATAGCTTTATCCAGTGCGCGTTTGGGATGTCGAGCCATCATTGCTGTGCCGCCAACACCTTCTTGGAGAGCATCGAGAGCTGCATGGGCTTTGGAACATCCTGACTATCCACGCTGGAAAAGGTGGATATTCTCGTCATCCGGAGACACTTCGTTGGGTTGGCAAGACGAATGCTCTCTTTTCTCGCCACGAGCTGCTCGTCGTCGAGATGTCGCGCAGAGGATACCGCCATGCATCTGAACTCGATCGTTCTCTGGCCTCTGGCAGCTTTGTCCAAAACGCACTGATCGACTCAATTGAAGATCAGCAACGGATGCTCGCAGAAAAGCCGTGCGGGTGTTGGCATCGCGATGGTTTATCGGGTCGTGAAGAGACCCATTAAAAAAGCGCGGCGCCTCCCTTCGAAAAGAGTAACGATCGCTAGCGGGCCCCTGATATTTCCGGACGAAGACTTCGAGTTATCGATCGAGCACGCTGGGAGTTATGCATTCAGGGTGAGTGGGTATGTAAGGGATATGGAGGGCTTTATAGATCTAAAGCCATCAGCACTCGCGACTGTTCGAGAGCGAATACCAACTAGGAGGTCGACGATGACAGAGACGATGCAATTTTCGATTGGAGCTGACGCAAGCTGTAGTGATGGAATTTGTGGCGAGGTGAGTCGTGTCGTTGTTGACCCGGTCGCGAAGGCTGTCACCCATCTCGTGGTTGAGCCAAAGCACCGTAAAGGGCTTGGCCGACTCGTGCCGCTCGACCTTGTAGAGATTGTGAACGGTGAGATCCAAGTTCGATGCTCAAATGCAGAGTTTGACCAGCTCGACTTGGCAGAAGAGACGGATTTCCTGCCAGGAGGTTACGGCTACGGCGCCTATGGGACTGGACAGGTGCTCTATCGGCCGTATTACAGCCTGGGAATGATGGGCATGGGCAACGCTGCACAGCCCGTTACCCATGACACAATTCCCCTTGGCGAGGTTGCAGTGCGCCGCGGTGAACACGTTCACGCGACTGACGGTGAAATCGGCAAAGTCCAAGGGATAGTCATCGATCCCCGCGACCGCCGCGTCACACATGTCGTGCTTCAAGAGGGTCATCTCTGGGGCAGAAAGGAAGTGGCGATCCCGATCAGTGCAGTGATTGCTGTCAAGGATGGAATTCGGCTCAACATCTCGAAAGACAACGTTCAGGATTTGCCGCCCGTGGATTTCGACCACCAGGCCGATTGAGAGATCTGTTCGCCCAGTCGATTGATTGATGGCATTGAGCCCGATTGACAAGTATTCGGAGATCTCTGGAACGAGGACAATCGGGGTATTCTGAATATCATCATCAAAAAGCATTCAGAGTTCAATATTTCGTCAGTGGTGACGGCATGTTGAGGGCGCCACGGTCTCGTCCCGGCAGAATTAAGAGGAGCTGATCGAAACGGAGCACGAACGGTCCGAGCGTCTGCTTTGGTTTGTAAAGAAGGAAAATCTCATTGGTCTTGCTCCACTGACTTGGCAAGGAAGAGCAGCCACCTTCTTGTATCTTTTTCTCGTTGCCATTGCCATCTTTACCTATTCACAGGTAATTTTGGTCGTCGCGGTCTCGATCTTTTATACCTTGGTCTTCGGATTTGTTGTGCTCTATAAGTCTGATCTCATGAGAGATTGGCCATCGGACTTGTAAATTACGATTCCTCGTAAAGACGTTTTGCTCGCTCGAGCAAACACTTCGGTTCCTTTACGTATTGGGTTCGCATAAGCGTGACCAAACTGGTAGTAGACGGGGGGTTTATGACACCCAAAGAGGTTGAGCAACGACAAGTAGATCAACGCGTTCGGCTCACCGGGACAGATGCAGTACGTCTGCACCTAACTCTCGCTGCGGGTTTGAGCCTTTGTATCAGTGCGTTTTGTCTCGAAATCATACGCGCGCTCGACGGTCATGCCTTTAGTTGGCTCTACGTCTTTGAGTGGCCCTTATTCGCTGGTTTCGGCCTCTATATGTGGTGGAATCTGCTCAACGGATATGACCGACGTCCTCAAGGGACCTCCAGTTCTGATCTACCGACCAAGGAATCCGATGTTGAACTTGAAGCTTGGCAGAGTTATCTGCGCAACCTGCAGAACAACAATAGTGGTGATGATGAAAAATAAGCTAGATGTCTAACCCAAGTGACGGAATTAGAGCGGATCATGTGGTTCCCAGACGCGACCAAGCGATCGCTCGAAAGTCTCTGACATTTTCCCGCCGCCGTAAGCTCGGTACGCAATGAGAACGAGTGCAGGAACAGCCCAAAAATCTCCACAGACCCACAGGATCCCGGCGGCCCATCGCTGATCCCTGAGTGCCGCTACGGGACCATCGGTCGTGACGTTCATCGAGTACCACGGTGCCTTTGTGAAGATGGCCATGGACATTGCAAGAACGAGCATCTCGAGGCCGGTTACCGCGATGGCAGCTAACTGTATAGGAGGAGAGGCGCGCGGCGCTGACGGATGTGAAGGCAGCACGATGCGCCAAAAGAGTAGACCTGCCAATACAAAGCTGGGCGCCATGAGCCAGTTCATCGACCATGGGTTTGATGATGACCAGTCGTAGACACGGGGAATGTGCCAAAGCACCATCACGCCATAAGCGATCGCGTAAGGCCAGGCATCGCGGAACAAGGCGAACCACGCTTTTTTTCCCCAGTCCGATCCGCGTGGGCGAAACTTCATCCGCTGCAGGCGGCGCGTGGCGCCTTCCCGCCGCCGGCGGCGGTACTGCACGTAAAAATAACCGAAGAGGATGGCGGCCGAAAGCAAGCCGCCCCAGCTCTGCGAAAGAAGCAGCCAGGGCACTCCGGCCCCGTGCCACGCGAGCGTGAGGGTCACGGTCGTGGTGATC
>CAIVND010000157.1 GCA_903907185.1 uncultured Acidimicrobiaceae bacterium | reverse complement strand
TGCAAAGGTCTCGCAGCGAATCAGCTCGTTGAGGTCTGGAAAGCCCGTAGAGGTGGTCGAGCTTCACCCGTACTGATCGTTTCATCCCGATCAGACGGCTCGTTCGACCTCTGTGGGGTCGACGGTGAAAGCCCTCCGGTGATTCGAGGCATATCCGAATCACAGTGCAATGCTCTCACGGAGCATGCTGTCGATCTACCCGACCGTCATACCGCCATACGTTTTTGTTCACGTGCTCTGGAATCATTGGATACGGCACATCCAGGCACAAGGAACAGTGGGCTACTCACCACCCACATGGTGGAAAACGGCATTCAGGTGAGACCTGATTACGCCGCCGCATGTTTGCAAGGCGAGAGGGTACTCGGCAAAACTGGCACCGACTTGATCAGGGCGCTAGGTTTTACGGCAACAACGCACAAACACGTTCAGTTGGTGCGTTCAAAAGAGCGCAAGATTGCTGTCGCAGTCCTCCTCCAGCGCGACGAAACGCCCGACGCAGGTACTCAAAGACTCGGCAACTTAAGCCCCGTATCGTACGCCTTTGCCGAAGCGGATAAAGAGAACGTGGACTACGTCCTTTTGGTCCAAGACAGCGTTATCCGCCTCTACCCGACCGCGATGAATACGGGCGTGGGAAGGCGAAGCCGCACTGAGACTTTCCTTGAGATCGACGTGCGGCTACTCCCTCCCGCCCAAGCCGGTCTGCTCTGGTTGGCATTTAGCGCAGATGCACTCATGCCAGCTGGTTCACTTCAGGAACTCCTCAGTGAGTCTGGAAGGTTCGCTGGTGCACTCGCGATAAACCTTCGAGAGCGGATCTACGGCAAAGTGATGCCACTTTTAGCCACGGCGATCGCGGATGCCCGTCCCGGTAACAACAAGACGGTCGATAAGCTTGCAGAGACCTACCAAATGGCGGTGACGGTTCTTTTCCGCCTACTGTTCATTGCCTACGCAGAGGATAAGGACCTCCTGCCCTACAAGGTGGACGAGCGATACCGAGGAGCTTCGTTAAAGCGTCTGGCTTCGGAACTTCAAGCAAAGTTGAGCGACTCTGAACGCTATGGATCGGGACGCTACCTATGGGATAGGATATCGACTCTGTTCAATGCGGTCAGCACGGGCAACGAACTGCTTGGAGTTCCACAGTACAACGGTGGATTGTTTAGCGATGACCGATCCATTTCCCCTGCAGGTTACTATCTCTCCAAACTGGTACTCACTGATGCCAACTTCGGTCCAGCAATTGAACATCTTCTCCTGATCGAAGATTCCGAGTCCCATCAGTTGGGTCCCGTAGATTTCCGTTCACTATCTGTTCGAGAGTTCGGCACGGTGTACGAGGGATTGCTTGAGAGCGCGCTATCAGTTGCAGAAACAAATCTCTCGCTCGACAAAGAAGAGCACTACGTCCCCTCCAAACCAAGGGACGAAGTAGCCGTCAGCGCAGGTGAATTCTACCTGCACAACAAATCAGGCGCTCGAAAAGCGAGTGGATCCTATTTCACGAAGGAATTCGCGGTATCCGCCCTCCTTGATTCAGCCCTTGAGCCAGCACTTCTTGAACACTGCGCCAGATTGGACGCACTCGATGAAGTGGAGGCAGGACTCGCCTTCTTCGATTTTCGAGCCTGCGACCTCGCGATGGGAAGTGGTCACTTTCTAATTGCTGCCGTCGATCGCATCGAAAGGTCTTTCTCCGGTTACCTTGCTCGAAGGAATCTGCCACTAGTTCGGAAAGAGTTCTCGATGCTCAGAAATTCAGCAATGGACGCTTTAAAGCGTTATGCCGACTCCTATGAAATCGAAGATGCTCAGCTATTAAGGCGGCAAATCGCTAAACGATGCATCTACGGCGTGGACCTCAATGAAACATCGGTCCAATTAGCCCGATTAGCAGTATGGGTGCATACCTTTGTTCCCGGTCTGCCTCTGTCGTTCCTTGATCACAATCTGGCGCACGGCAACTCTCTCGTGGGAATAGGAACCGTCCAAGAAATGGACCTAGTTAAGAAGCAACTAGCAGATGATGAAGATCAGATGGCTTTCATTTCAACAACAGCCGAAGACCTGCTGAGTTCCGCCAGAAAGCATCTTCAGCGATTGGCTGCAATTTCAGATGCGACCTACGACGAAGTGCAAAAATCAAGGACTGCACGTGAGGAAGCCTCAAAAGCGATTGCGAACACTTCTGCTCTTTTTGACGTTTCGATAGCTGACCGGATTCGAGAACGAGGGGAATCAGCGCATCTCAGTTGGGAACATGTTTCTGGCGACACGCCCGTTTCAGACTCGGCTGCTCATAAGTGGGCGAGCAAGAAACTAGGCGGACTGCATCCACTGCATTTTCCAGCAAGATTCCCCGAAGTTTTCTTGCGCGAGAATGCGAGCGGTTTTGACGTTCTGCTAGGCAATCCACCGTGGGAGAAAGTGAAGCTTGAAGAGCATAATTTCTG
>CAIVND010000156.1 GCA_903907185.1 uncultured Acidimicrobiaceae bacterium | reverse complement strand
CCAAATTCGGGCATAGCCGACCCTACCGCGTCCTCGCCTTTGTGCACATTTGTAGAAACTGCGGTCGTCGCCTCTATCATCCGTTGTGCTTCCTCACTACCTTGTTCGTTCGTCAAGGGTTCTAGAAGTGGGAACCGCAACTCAATCGTGGCACCCTTGGGAACGGGTAGAAAGCGTACCGAACCACCATGATGTTCCAGGATGGATGAAACGATTGAGAGTCCAAGACCCGCACCCCCTGATGGGCGGTCTCGCCCATCATCGCTACGGGTGAAGCGCTCAAAGAGGCGCTCGGCTTCTTCAGGATTGATCCCTGGGCCATCATCGCTCACCAGGAGATAGGCATTATCGGTATCGGTGTAAAGCGAAAAAGTGATCTCCGTCGTTGCATGGCGAACGGCGTTGTCGACGATGTTGCGGATCGAGCGGTCAACTTGCAGTTGATCTCCCCAGATCCGGGCCGCCGCAACCGATTGCTTCTTTACCGTGAGCGAACTTTGAATCTCGAGACGCTGTACTTCGGCAAAGACCAGTTCATCGAGATCAATAGGAACCCATGAACCTGGAGCTCGCTGTTCGTTCATCGACGCTAATAACAACAAGTCGTTCACGAGGAGATTCAGGCGCGTTGCCTCTGCGATAACCACCGCTGATACCGCATCCCAGTCGACCTCATCACGCCGTCGCCGGGCCACTTCAACCGTTGCCAGCAACGAAGCAATTGGGCTACGCAACTCGTGTGATGCATCCGAAATAAAGGACCGCTGACGATCTTGTGCATCTTCAAGACGTTGCAGCATGTCATTGAGGGTGATGGCAAGTTTTGCCACCTCATCGTCACCCGGGGGCAAGGGTACGCGAAGCGTAAGTTCCTCATCTCGCAGCGCAGCTACCGTGCGGCGCATGCGCTCAATGGGCCGAAGCGCTAAACCGATGAAGATCCAGATTAAAAGACTCAGAATCAACAACGTCAACGGTAAGGCAATGGCGAGGCCAATGATTAAACTTTTCGTGGAATTCTCCATCTGGGACCCAAAGGTGACGGTGTAGACCGTAAAGGTGCCACGCGGCGTCGCTATCGTTTGCGCAACACCGATATTGATTCCATTGTCTTGTGCGTGATCAGATCCGGAAATCCGGATCGACTGGCGTGCTCCTGTTTTCGTTCGTACCGACGAAACCGGCGGCTGACTCTTGAGGAATGAAGAACCATCCACGACGTGATTCGTGGCATCAACAACTTGGACATCGGTGCCGGGCCGGATCGACGGCTGGATTGAGCGATTCTCTGACACAGCTAACGCGACCGACGCATTTTCAGTATTAAGGCGCGTTACTTGTTGATTTAACATCGAGACGTGTTGCCAGTACACCACGCCAGCACCAGAGATCACCAGAACGAGACCAGCCACGACCACGGCAATTAACGCGAGTCGAGCCCTCGTGGAGAGCCCTGCTCCTCGTTCAGCGTTGCTACTCTTCCGTTGCGTCAAGGCGATACCCCACTCCCCTTACGGTCTGCACGCTTCGCCGATTAAATGGCGCGTCGATCTT
>CAIVND010000155.1 GCA_903907185.1 uncultured Acidimicrobiaceae bacterium | reverse complement strand
GAGTATTGCAATATTGGAATATTCGAATACTCAGAAATATCTCATTGATCCACTTAGAGTGAGGCGACACAGAAGGACAGATGCTGTGTCGTGAGCAGTTATCAACTTCATCAATGCAATGGGGGCTTCATGATTAGTAGGGTTCGATCATTAGCGGTGCGTTACGCAGTTGGCGGGGCGGTGATGGCAATGACCTCGGCTCTGCTTGTCGCTCCGGCGGCGTCAGCAGCGGTCAAGTCTTGTCACTCAGCCAACGGTTATAAGGTGACGGGTGCAAATGCCGCACTTACCTGCAAAGGGCTTGATTACTACAAAGGCAAGACAATTACCTTTGTTGCACCAGACAATGTAGGCGGCGGATATGACACTCAGGCACGCCTTTACGCTCCGTACATCGCCAAATACCTTGGTGCCACGGTCAACGTTCTGAATATTCCCGCCGGCAACACAATTGCAGGTATGAACTACGTCGCTGGGACAAACAGCAACCCAAATGGGCTGACAACTGGTTGGATGAACCTCGGGCCTATTGTTCTCGGCAAGGTTCTTAACCAACCAAGTGTTCAGTTCAATGTACAGGGCGAGGCGATGCTCGGATCAACGGGAAATGGTCTCTCTGCACTCTTCGCGTTGAAGTCGTCTGCATGTGCGCCATGGGACACGAGCTTCGCGGCGCTCCTTGCGAACCAATCTGCGACGAACGTGATCTCTGAACCAGTTCAGTTGACGGGCGCGACTACGGCCACGCTGTTGAACTTGAATGGAACCTTTGGCCTTCACTTCCGAATCATCCCGGGCTACACGTCATCGTCAGTTCTGATCGCTGGTTGGCTGCGAGGAGATGGGTGTGTCCTGTATTCGAGTCTGTCGAATGCAGCGAAGTACGTCGTCTCTGGTCAGGCAGTGCCACTTCTTACTAACTTTGCGATTCCGTCTGGAAATGGCTTTGCCCAGTACTTCCAGAACGTTCCTACCTTTGCTCAGGCAGAGAAGTCGTTCTTCACCAAGAAGCACCCCGGAACAAAGCTTCAAAAGGCGGGAATCGCTGCACTGTACGGATCTTCACTGGCGAACCGTATCGGCTTCGTACCTCCAAAGACGCCGCAGGCTTACCAAGCCGCACTCCGCGCCGCTTTTGACTTTGCAGGCAGAAACCCAAATCTGACGCTCCAGGAGCTGGCCGCAGGTAATCAAGGTGGATTTCTCTCAGCGAAGCAGGCAAAGTCGCTGTATCTCACCTGGCTAAAGTCAGCTTCAAGAGTAAAACAGTTCTATACCGCGCTTGGATAGTGCTTTAGTGATCCGAGACATTTGCGGATTGTGACGTTGAGAAGAGGACCAGTCGCCGATCGACTGGTCCTCTTCTCTTTGAACAATGACCCGCAAACGTTCAAGATCTAATTGGTCTCGTACTACTAAGGCCCGTTCAAAATTGATTACGCATGATAGAAGGCAAGTCGTTCGCCTGCTCCATCAGATCAACTCCACCATGTCTCATTTCCACAAACAAATTTGATGGAGAAAAATGCCCGCCTTCGCTGCTAACGCTTCGCCGCAATCGCTCGCCAGATTGGAAATACACGTTGCACATTCCCATTGAACACTGCTCGTTTCTCGTCATCGGTCAAGATGCCAAGTGCGTCAATCAAAGGAACTAGATCATCGGCAGGACGATCAGTAGCTGGATTGATAAATGCGGTACCCGCACCGGGTGCCTCAGTTCCAAAGATCATCTGCTCTGCGCCCCGCTGGCGGAACACTGTCCTTAGATAGTCGATGTCATATGCGCAGGTATCAAAGAAGAGGTTGTCTGAGCGATCCGGGACAGTCTCGACTTCTCGTTCTACGGGCATATTCAATGAACCACCCGAAGCAAGACCACTGTCTTTGGCTCCGCCGGGTTTGTCACTGATTCGTAGAAGTCGGTTGGGCGAACCTCCACAGTGACAGACAACGATTCGCAGGTCTGGAAAACGATCGAAGACGTCGCTGTACTCATAGGTCAAGGTCGCCAAAGTCTCTTCGACTAGGAAATTGTACTGAAAGCTATGAGGAATTCGGTCGAGCTTTGGATTTCGAGACAGGCTCGGATGAAGAATCAAAACGCACTTGAGGCTTTCAGCTGCCTCGTAGAGGGGGTACCAATAGGGTTGGTCGACCCCTGGAGTCTGGCCGTCACCGTTTGGATCCGTATTCATTAAGGCGCCAACAAAACCCAACTCATCGATGCATCGGCGAAGTTCCTCCACACAGTTTTGTGTATCGAGGAGTATCGACTGTGGAAGCTGTGCAACTCCAAATAGTCGGTCCGGTCGAGAGGCACACTGCTGAGCGATGACGTCATTGGTGGTCTTTGTCCACATCTCAACTTGAGGAGGACGCTCCCAATGCATCATGGCGACTGGACGAGGTGAGATGAACTGCACATCGATATTCCGTTCATCAAGCAGACTCACGTGATGGTCCACAATCTCTTTGATCGAGTCATCCTTTAGACGCAGACGATTTTCTCCAAAGTTTCTATTCGACACAATGCCGTATGCATATGCTCGAAACTGTGGCGGGCTCATCATGTGTCCGTGAACGTCTACAACCTCATAATCTTGATACATAACGCTCCCCTGCTCCTCTGTTTGAATTTACCGATTAACCGCAACATATGGTTGACGCGCGTCGACTGGTGTTCAAGGAGCCCCATTTGGATCCTTGAACACCAACTCCTCGCAACTTCACTCTGAGATGTACGCTTCGATCTCTGCCTCAAAGAATGCGTTTTTCTGGCCCAGCTTCTGCTCGTATACATGCCGCGCCGGTCGGTTGTGCTCATCTGGGAAGGTAGCAACCCACGCCGGATCGAGACGATCGCGAACGCTCCGGTCTTGTACGTAAACCCGGACCTTGACAATCTGATCCAACGTCCCTCCGGCTGCCTCCATGATGGCTTTGATATTTAGCATCAGCAGCTCTGCTTGCTTGTCCGGGTCGTCTGGAAGCTCATTGGTCTCGAGATCCTTGCCGCGAACAAGTCCAGAGATCAGCAACGGTCCCACGCGCGCTGCGGTGGGAATGGGACTGGGATGAATCATGCCTTTGATATGGATACCTTTACGAACTTCCACGCTTGTCCTCCTTGTTACGGCATCAACCGAAGTTGTTTTCGGTCAGGTACATCACTTACTTGACAGACAATTGGCATCGTCAGTTCGGATATTTTTCACCGCAAACTCCCCAATCCAACCTACCTGTCGAGGGATCCACAACGTTGATAAATACAGCCCCACCCAACTTCACCCTCGAACGTCGATCAACGTGATCCTTTACGATCACCGATCATCAATGTCCAAATCATCCTGTCAGAAAATCAGGGCACTCAACAAGGTTTCCTTATGCGTCAACTTGTCTAGCAAGTAAAGATTTCAAATATGCAAAGCTCACATTTCAGCGATGGAAATACATCCATTCGATCAAAGGTGGCTTAGTACATCAGTCTCGGTAAAGGCACCCGGAGAAAGGTTCTCCCGCGCCATCTTGTTCGCAAGTTCGCAGAGCACCTCATTGACTGGAGTTGGAACACCGTGAATTCTCCCCAAGAGCACGATCTCTCCATTTAGGTAATCAGTTTCAACACTTCCGACGCCGCGCAACAGGCTCTGCCAAGATGAGCCGCCAGCGACAGTGATGTCCCCCACAGGTTGGAAGCGAGCCATGCCCTCGCGCTCTCCCTCAATCCGCCACTCGTCATCGTCGATCCAGATGATTCCGGCTGTCTTGAGCACGAGCTCTGCCTCTTGTCGCGTACGGGTCGCGATCTCGCCACCTCGTACTGAGGGGCCACAGATAGCAGAGACCGCATTGGACATATTGCGAAGCAGCTTTGCGTACTTCCAGTCCATGATCTTTTCGCTACTCTTCGAGATCCACTCTGCACCCCCAAATGCTGCTGCCAACTCGCGAACAGTGTCATCAACTCCGCGTGGATAGCGCCCGAACACAACCGCACCAATGGTGGGAGATCCGTGGGCCACTACAACTCCGGGAACGAGGTAGCTCGTCGCACATGAGATCTCAGCACCATAGACATTTGAAAACCAACGAAGTGCCATGCCTTCATTGGCTACACCGTTCTGTGCACAAAGCACCGGAGTAGATCTTGGCACGATCGACGAGAGCTCCATCAACAAGTCGGAAGAGTGCTGGCTCTTTACAGCGACAATGATGACGTCATCACTGGACCATTCGATCGATGAGATGTCGTCAGTTACGGGAACGTCGAGATATTCTGAGCTTTGAGGGCGGTCAAATCGAAGTCCGTCCTTCACGATTGCCTCATAGTGCGCACCGCGCGCCACGAGCAATACGCGCTGCGAATGTTGAAAAAGGCTCGCAGCCATCACACCACCAACTGCCCCGGCACCGACGATTACAAAGCGCGACATGAAAGGCTCCAACTGTTGAGAATAAGGGAGTTCGTTCTAGCGAGTGAGCCCATAATAAATCTCGTTCGTCGCCTCCGACTCGATTCAAGGCTTGCTGCAAAACCGATCAAGCATCGTGAACTACACAATTAGGACCTCAGGACCCCTGTCTTCGTGGTGGATGACAGCGGCACGGTATCAACAAAGTTGATGCTATTTGCGTAATGGCGAACGAGCTTCGACGTTGATCGCTAATTCCAGAGTGCAAATCCCATACCCGTTCCGGTTCCCGCAGGCGAACGGAATCCTGGCACGTAGTCGATGATCTCCATCTTTAGACCCTCGAGCGCACCTCCAGCGGCGATCCAGTTCAAGATCTCCGAGGTTCCCGAGCGGAAATAGCGGCGAGGAAAGCCTTCGATGGCATCTTTATCCTGCTTTTGAAGAGCATCGAGCACCGAGGTATCAAATTCATCCAAGACGACAAAATGGCTTAGTCCACCACTGCCGATGACCACGACGCGCAGATCCTCGTTGAAGCTCTCGACTGCACGTCGGATGGATTGACCAAGTCGGTAGCAACGACCCGGTGACATAACGTTCGGTGGCATGTATGTATTGAGAAGGACTGGTACAAACGGAATCGCAGGATCAAGAGCCAGTCGGTATCGTACGAAGTTAAATGCATGTCCGAGGGTCCGACCCTCTGCTTGCTTCTTCACTTGTGTGAGATCGAAATCGTCCTCGGTAAGTGAGGCCACAAGATGATGAGCTAGCTGTGAGTGCACTTTGTGTCCCATAAGAACTTCACTATGACTTGTCCAACCAGCCTGACGCATTCCTTCGCTCAGGGCGGCTAGTCGCTCGGGAGCCCGAGGAATGTCATAGACGACCTCGCCGGTAAAGATCCCGAGTGATGGCACCCCTGTAGGTCCAAAGATCTCATCCTGATCGTCACCGATAACAATGACAACATCGGGCTTTGCCTCACGGAGAGCTTCGGTCAAGGTATCGAGTCCACGCTGTGCACGTGCATGCTTTTCTTGGTAGATATCAAGATTGAGATCTGGAGCAAAACGTTGTTTTGCAGCGGTAACGAGATCCTCGTAGGTGTGAACTTCGCCATCGTAGCCAATCAACTTTGGGTTCTTCACGTCACGCTTCGCGTGATCCTCCCAAAGTGTCGGATCCATCGTCAACTGTGGCGTGTGTGACGTACCAATACCCAAAACGATCTTTGCCATCTCCAACCCTTCCGAATAAAACCAAAGCGAGTTCAGCTCGCCTATTCCTACTTTACGGAGGTAGGAGGCACAAGTCACTTATTTCTCGCCCACACAAACTTGTTTTGAGTCAACTCGATTAAACATCGATACGCGCAAAGGCTGACAGACTAGTGGGGTGTTGAAATTGGCCTCTCGATCCCGCATAAAAAATGAGAGCGTTGCCGATTCATTTCGAGTTTGGTCGACCGACGATATGGCTAGGGTGTCAGTTCTTCCGTCAGTTCTTCCGTCAGTGCGCTGGCAGCTGGCTAGCTTCTTTGTCGGAACGAACTAGCAACTGCCCGAACTCACGATGACCGATAAATATCTTCCCAAGGCCGAACAGAAGACGGAATTTGTCCGCTCAATGTTTGATGGCATCGCCCACCGATACGATCTTGTCAATCGCCTCATGACCTTAGGTCTCGACCGCAGTTGGAGACGGAGTGCAATTCGCCTCATGGATCTCGATCGCGGCTCAACCATTGTTGACCTTGGCTGCGGGACCGGTGATCTCATTCGAGAGGCGAGCCGGGTAGGTCTTCAGAGCATCGGGATCGACCTCTCCTTTCAGATGCTTGTTGCAGCGCGGAATGTGAATGCGCCATTTGTTCAGGCTGATGCCAGCCAGCTGCCAATTGCAACAGGAAGTATCGATGGAGTGGTTTCAGGGTTTGCGCTCCGCAACTTCTCCGACCAACACACTGTCTTCGCCGAGATCTACCGAGCCCTCATCCCCGGAGGTCGACTATCTATCCTCGAGGTCGATCGACCACAGCAGCGATGGATCCGATTTGGACATCGAATCTGGTTCAACCACGTAGTACCTCGTATCGGCGCACTGTTCAGTGTGGCAGCCGCATACCGTTACCTTCCTCAGTCGATTGCGTACCTTCCCTCTCCGCAAGAGCTCGAGACAATGCTTCAATCAGTGGGATTCGCTCAGATTGACCGGAGACAGCTCCAACGGGGTCTCGCTCAGATCGTCACCGCTACAAAACCCATGATGTCGTCGTGCTAGTCGTTCAGCCTCCCGAGCACCTCCCGAACAACACCAAGATGTTGGCGAGGTCAAGGGCTGTAACGCCAGCTGTTGCTTCCGCTATCCGAACCTTGGCCGCCGGTAACGGCAGGATCGTAGAGCGAGATGGATTGACCATTGCAACGCTCGGCACTGCGATCGAGCTTAAATTTCCAAATGGTGCCCGCTGCACCCCGAGCTATGCGCTTGAGATACTCGATGAGATCCAACGCAATTCGCCCGATCGAACGGTCTCCCCCATTGTTCTTGGAGCTCTTCCCTTCGATTTGGGTATTGCGAGCTCGCTATTCATCGCTGAGATCACGCTGGTCGCCCGTGGCGGACAGAAGCCGGTCGTGATCTTTGTTGGAGATGACGAGACGGTCAACACACTCGAACGTCGTGAATTTGAAATTGAGGCGAGACAAAATCAAGAG
>CAIVND010000154.1 GCA_903907185.1 uncultured Acidimicrobiaceae bacterium | reverse complement strand
CCGTTCCTTTCCTTTCTTGTCGATTGGGTATTTAGCGCACTGCTCGTTGCACTTATCGTCACCTGTGTTGCCTACGTGCTCAATGGCGCTCTTCATGTCGAGATCACTCCACAGCGATCGGTACGAATTGAACCTCGGGCGATCGCACACATCTCATTGCTCTTTAGTCTGATCGCACTCGAACGGGCGTGGTCGTACTACTTCGTTGATCGATACAGTCTTGAACTTTCCCAGCATGGGGTGACCTTTGGTGCAAGCTATACCGATCTTCACGTTCGCCTGCCCGCCATGATGCTTCTCGCAATCGTCTCGCTCGTTGCGTTTGTTCTGCTCGCATTCAACGTGTATCAACGCTCGTTTACGATGCCACTTATCGCATTCGGCCTTTGGATCATCCTTGCGGTGACGATTGGCGGGATCTACCCAACGCTCTACCAAGCGCTAAAGGTGACTCCGTCGCAGAGCACGTTGGAGCAACCGTATATTGCGCGAAATATCTTTGCGACTCGTGCCGCAATGGATATTGGGGGAGTGTCCAGCCAGTATTTTCCAGCGAATCAGGACCTCACTGCTGGGGTTCTCGCGAACTATCAGCCGACGCTCAATGCAGCTCAGCTATGGGATCCAGGTCCATCGCAAGCGACCTATGTTCGACTCCAGGACAAGCGGAGTTACTACAGCATGACGAGATTGATCATCGACCGATACGATGTCAACGGAGTTGTTACCCCTGTTGATATTGGCGTCCGAGAACTCAACAGCGCGGGAGTTGCCTCACAGAGTTGGATCAATACGCATCTTCAATTCACGCATGGGTATGGAGCTGTGGTCGCCCCATCAAATGTTGCTGACGGATCTGGCAATCCAACTTTTGCCCTTGGAAACATCCCCGCCAGTTCGACGACGAAATCGGTCAAGCTCAAACAGCCCGCCGTTTACTTTGCACCTGGTCAACACAACTATGTCATTGCAGACACCAAGCAGCCTGAGGTCGAATACCAAAACTCATCCGGCTCGGTAGTGGAGGGGTCCTACGCTGGCGGTGGCGGCATACCTATTGGGTCATTTCTTCCAAGACTCGCCTTTGCCATCCGATTTCATGACCTCAATCTCCTCATTTCGAACGAGATCGACTCCAAATCAAAGTTGATCTCTATTCCGGATGCGCAGGCTGCGGTGCAAAAATCATTGCCCTTTCTCAGCGTCGATACCAACCCTTACGCGGTCATTGATAACGGTCACGTTGACTGGCTGTTCGATGCGTACACCACCACAGCGAACTATCCCTACGCTCAGCCGGCAAATACCTCGGTACTTGCATCGGGGAGTGGATTGAACGGTACTTACAACTACGTTCGTGATGCAGTGAAAATTGTCGTGAATTCCTATACCGGAAAGATGAGTTACTACACCATTAATGCCGCTGACGATCCGTTAATGCTCTCTTATGAGCGGATGTTTCATGGCATGTTTCAGCCCCTCAGTTCGCTGAGTAAGTCCGACCCGGTGCTCTTGGACCATCTTCGTTACCCACAGGATCTATTGATGGTGCAATCGGCGATGTACGGTCGCTACCACATCACATCGCCCAGTGGTTTTTACAGTCTCTCGAACGCATGGGATCTTTCTCAGACCTCAACCTCATCGACCGGCAATCCATCGTCCTCGCTTCCACAGGCACCCAATGGAACCATTCAACGCTACTCACCGATCTACGAACTTCTCCAGCTGCCGGGTCAAACGACGCCAAGTTTCAACGCGGTTGAACCTCTTGTCCCTTACAGTGCAAATGACAAGGTTCAGACGCTTGCCGCGCTGATTCTCGCGAACTCGAGCTTTAAGAACTACGGATCAATGACTGCCTTTCAGACGCCGAGTGGTGGAACTTCAATCGATGGTCCTCAGCTCGTCAACGCTGCAATCAACTCAAATCCAACGGTTTCAAAACAGATTTCGCTTTTGAATCAAGGCGGTTCAGCTGTCCTGTTTGGAACGGTGCAGATCCTCCCGATCGCTGATTCACTGCTGTACGTCCGTCCGCTTTACGTAAGTTCTTCGCAGACATCCTTCCCACAGTTGCAAGAGGTTGTTGTCGACTATGGGGGCCAGGTCGCCATGGAGCCAACACTCAGTGCTGCCCTATCGGATGTCTTTGGGGCTGGTGTCTCGACGACCACCAGTTCGGGGTCGGCAGCCTCAGTGCCCGCGGCGGTCCGCTCATTGATTGCAAATGCAGTGACGGAGTACAAAGCAGCACAGACCGCCCTTACACAAGGTGACCTTGGGACGTATCAGTCTGATGTCGTCTCTGCTGGTCAACTTATGAATGAGGCCGCGCAGCTCTTGAAATCGGGCAGTTCTGTTCCGGCGAAGTCAAAGACAGCAACCAAGAAATAGCCAAGGAACGCTCTGCAGAGATCGATCGCCAGATGAGCTCTGCTAGAGTTAGTAATTCCATCGCGGGGTGGAGCAGTCTGGTAGCTCGTCGGGCTCATAACCCGAAGGTCGCAAGTTCAAATCTTGCCCCCGCCACTAGGGGCTATGCACGTAAGTGCGCCCAAGAAGTGCACGTAAGTCCCGGTTTCTCTAAGGAGAGCCGGGACTTTCGCTTGGCCGGGGATTTTCAACGCTGCCGACCCGTTTCCGGACACAAAAATAGCCGCCCTACCGGGCGGCTGTTCACGAAGGGACGTGATCCTCTAGGTCACTGTCATTGTTTTCGTTTCAAGCTCTCTTTTACGCACCGGGTGGCCCCGTCGCTGTCACCTCGAACGCTCGCGCGTACGCCGCAACTCCCGCCTTACGGGGCCGACCGATCTTCTTGCGGGGCTCGCCCGTCTTCTTCGTCT
>CAIVND010000153.1 GCA_903907185.1 uncultured Acidimicrobiaceae bacterium | reverse complement strand
CGCGATGTGGCGCGAGCGCTGGTCGCGCTTCGCGATTTGGAGGAGGAGCTCTCGAATGAATGAGCAGCGGATCGGCATCGGTGTCGATGTGCATCCCTTCTTCGATCCCGATGAACCAACCGGCGATCGCGAGCTCATTCTCGGCGGGGTGACCTTTCCTGGCGCTCGACCGCTCCGTGGGCACAGTGATGCCGATGCCGTTGCACATGCGATCGGCGATGCGGTACTTGGCGCCGCGGGGCTCGGTGACCTCGGCATGCACTTTCCTGATACGGATCCCGAGTGGCACGGTGCTGACTCACTCAAGATCCTTGCCGGCTGTCTCGCGCTTGCGGCCAATGAGGGCTGGGCGCTTGTCAACGCCGACTGCACGATCGTTACCGAGCGTCCCAAGGTTGCCCCGGTGCGAGACGAGATGATTCGCAGGCTCAGTGTGGTAGCGGGAGCTCCCGTTCACGTCAAAGCAACTCGCCCGGAGGGGCTCGGAACTCTTGGTCGAGTGGAGGGAGTCGCATGCCTCGCGGTCGTTCTTCTCGGTCGGTAAATCCCCGCGGTGGGCGAGCTCCCCGCCCGGGTGCAAATCAGCCCCGTCGACCGCGTGGAAATGCTCCGGTACTCTCTGGTGGTCTCGGGGGCGATCAGGTCGAAGGTCGCCAGGCGGTGCGCGAGCTACTCCTTAGCCGTCAACGGGCAGTCGACGCGGTCTATGTCGTTGCCGATCGAGAGCCGGCGCCGATCGTCGCGGAGATCATGGATCTTGCTGAGGCACGAGGAGTGCTGCATCTTGTGAGCTCCTATGAGATCGAGTCGATCGCGCGCAGCGAAGTTCCTCAAGGTGTGATCGCCCGAGCGGAGCCGCTGCGTGACACTGACCTTGAAGAGCTCACTCAGCCAGTCGATGGACGCCCTCCCTTCCTCGTGGTCTTTGATGGTGTTACCGACCCACACAACATGGGTGCAGTATTGCGGAGTGCGGTCTCAGCGGGTGCAACCGGTGCGGTCCTTGCTCGACACCGATCGGTTCATGTGACCCCCGTTGTCGCGAAGGCAGCAGCCGGAGCGATCGAATACCTTCCCTTTGCTCTCGTCGCTGGAATTCCGGCGGCACTGACGGAGTTGAAGTCCGCTGGAGTTTGGACCGTTGGACTCGACGCTGATGGCGACCGCAGAGTTGATGATCTGCCGGTCGCGACGGAACCCATTGCACTGGTCTTCGGTGCGGAGGGACGTGGACTCGCTCCACTAACGCGGAGCCGTTGCGACCTGCTTGCGCGCATTGATCTTCTTGGACCGCTCGAATCATTAAACGTCTCTGCAGCGGCTGCCGTTGCCTGCTTTGCTGTCGCGAGACAGCGTGCGATCGGAAGTTGAATCGGTAGGTTGAACGGGTACCGGGGCAGAAAGAAGGGCCCGTCGACCTTGCCGACGGGCCCTCTGTTTTCCCCCCAAACAGGTGATGCCCTAACACCACCGCCATCTTTCTAACACATAGCTTCTATCTCTACAAATGATAGGGAGCCGGAACTCCCTACCTGCAGTTTTGCTACTTCACCCGCTTGACCATGGGCACATAAGCACGCTCGTCGGCACCGGTGTAGATCTGGCGGGGACGGGCAATCCTGGACTTGGCCTCAAGTGATTCGACCCAGTGAGCGAGCCAACCTGAGGTGCGTGCGATGGCAAAGAGCACCGGGAACATCTCAACAGGGAAGCCCATTGCTTGGTAGATGATGCCGGAGTAGAAGTCGACGTT
>CAIVND010000152.1 GCA_903907185.1 uncultured Acidimicrobiaceae bacterium | reverse complement strand
TGGGAGCTTCACCTTCCTGGTCACATGATCCCGAACGTCTTCTTTCCCGCGGTGCTTCTTCCCGGTATCACCTTCAACGTGATGATGGCCTGGCCATGGATTGAGGCCAAGTTCACCGGCGATCGTGCTGAACACCATCTGAATGATCGACCGAGTGCTCGTCCCGTTCGCACCGCGATCGGTGCTGCTGTTCTGTCGTTCTACTTCGTGCTGTTTGGTGCAAGCGCGACAGATGTGTTGGCGAACTACCTTGCGATCTCGTTGAACAACGTGCTGTTGGCCTTTCGAGTGCTCTGTGTTGTCGTCCCACTCATCGTCTATCCAGTTACCTACAAGATCTGCAAAGAGATGTCGCAGACCAAGGGTGCCGGTTCTCGTAAGCGCTACAACATCGTTGTTCGTGGTGCCGATGGTGGTTACTCAGCGGTCACCGCCGAAGAGTACGCGGGCTATGAGCACGAGGTGCTTGAGCCTGTGAATGTCGATGCAGTCGATCTCTCGAGTGTCATGGCTGATGCGGTAGTGCCAGGTGATGAGGGCGTCTACCAGATCCCGCGGGACTATCGATAACTCGAACGCGCCGGTAGTGCACTCGTCGCTCACATGGCCTCATCGCCGGTGAGCGAAGCGCGATACAGAAAAAAAGAGCCGGTGGAGGGATTCGAACCCACGACCTGACGATTACAAATCGCCTGCGCTGCCAGACTGCGCCACACCGGCATATCACCGAGTCCCCGCGAGAGCGGATCGGTCAAGGTGCTCAAGATTACCCGCTCTCTCCTCAGTGATTGTTCTCCAGTCGATGACCACTACAACGCTCATCATTGAGTCGATGAGCGCCTCTTCGCAGGGATGGCAGGAGGAAACTATGGTCATTACGTGCTCGGACCGGTCAGCTCAGTTGCGTCAGGTGCTCGCCGGCGCGCTCGACGACGAAGACGGATTGCACTTGTCAGCACTATCCTGATCGTTTTCATTGGGGCTGAACTGATCCACCAGATCGTTAACGCAGGACATCCAGCAGCTCATCGAAACGTCGCCTCTTGGCTCGCCTACGTCGCGCCAACTCTTACGGATGCGAACACTCTCTCTGCGACCTTGGATTCTTTGGAGTCAAAAGGTCCGAGCATGAATCGGGTTCAACTGACATTGATCGCGAACTCACTGGTCAGTGCATCGCAGGCACAGGTCGATAACGTGCAGTCAAGTTCGTTTGCCCCGCCGAGCAGTCGTGTTGAACATCTGCTACTCGATGCACTCGAGAGCCGCACATACGCCTTCGGCGAACTTCAGACCGGTATCAATGCAGCCATATCGACTGGTCTTTCCACCGAGGCAGAGCGTCTATTTACCCGCGCAGCCACCCAAATGCGAAGCGCTCAATCAAGCTATGTTCAGTTTCTCAATGCGTTGCCAAAGGGATCTGATCGCAGCGTGCTCCCAAAGGTGAGATGGATGATTCCCACCTCCCTTTGGTCGACCCCACGGCTCGCCAACTTTGCAACACAGCTTGGCGCAGCAGGTCAACTTCGCGCACATCATCAATTGACCATTGCAGCGATCTCGATCACTCCACTTCCAGAGATCATCCCGACGACAACCACCTCGACAAGCACGACGACCTCAACCACGACAACAACGATCGCCGCAGGTTCACCGACCACCACCGTGCCACGCACCACGAAGAGGAGCTCTTCGCAATCGACCACGACGACGACAACGATCCCTCAGATCTCCCAGATCCCTGAGGGTTCAACCCCCTCAGTTTTTGCACCAACTACTCAGGTGCAACCGATTGTGGTGGTGAAGAATGAGGGCAATGTTGTTGAGTCGAACGTTGTCGTCTACGCCAGGATGAATGGCCAGACGGTGAGATCGGCACCGATCGGCGCCCTTTTGCCAGGCAGATCGGTCTATCTCAAACTTGGATCTCTTGTGGTGGTCACGAAGACGATGTCACCTTGCTCTCAAAGCACGCTCCGCCATGATCGCTGTACCTCGATCACCGTTCGCCTTGGAGTCGGTAGTCACACGGTTGCCAGTCGTAGCGTCGCGTTGGCCTTCTTCGTCTCCTAAGGGACGGCAAAGCACCGTTCTTGCTGTATTGAGCAGAGTAACTAATCTGCGTCTATGCCATCTCCCCTTGTTTCGACGACCAAGATCGCCTATCTCGGACCTGAGGGGACCTTTAGCGAAGAGGCACTTCGTTCAGAGCCCGACCTCTCCCGCTGTGATCTGATCGCCATGGCAACCATCGCTGACGCAATCCACGCTGCCGCGACAGGTGCCGTTGACTTCGCCTTCGTTCCGATTGAGAACTCCATCGAAGGATCGGTCAGCACGACGATCGACGAACTGATCTTTGGTGAGGAGCTTTTCATCCAACGGGAGGTGATCATCGATATTCACATCGATCTCCTTGCGCGAGAGGGAGTGAAGCTCAGTGATATCCGTGAGGTCGTCTCCCACCCACATGCACTTGCACAGGTTCGACGGTTCTTGGCTGAGCATCTTCCTCTTGCGACGGCGACGGTTACTAACTCAACGGCAGATGGGGCACGCATCGTTGCGGAACAGGGCCGAACCGATCTTGCTGCATTGGCACCACCTATTACCGCGGTGACCTATGGACTCAATGTCCTCGCGCATGCAGTCGAAGACCATCTTGGCAATGAGACCCGCTTTGTGTTGATCGCTCCAACGACCGTGCAGAGGGTAACTGGGCATGACCGAACAGCGATTGTCTGCTTTCAGCGAGCCGACCACCCGGGAGGGCTCCATGAACTTCTGGGTGTGTTCTCAAGACGGTCGATCAACTTGGCCCGAATTGAGTCACGACCGACCAAGTTGGCACTCGGTGACTACTGTTTCGTCATCGAACTTGAGGGACATATCAACGACCTCAATGTCTCTGGAGCGCTATGTGAACTGTATGACGACCTTGCCGAGCTTCGCTTCCTTGGCTCGTATCCGGTGTCGCGTCGGGAAGAGATCGATCCCCCAGCGCCGATTCTGCAAGATCGCCGGGTCGCGAAGCAGTGGATCAATGAACTTCTCCTTCGGGTGGAGAGATAGCCGGAACCTAAAACAGCCTGGGCTTTTGCCTTGACTCCTCACCGGTGACAATGCGAGTGGAAAGCTCTGAAAGAATGGTGGACGGAGGGGTGGCAGAGCGGACGAATGCAACGGTCTTGAAAACCGTCGGGTGAATAGCCTCGGGGGTTCGAATCCCCCCCCCTCCGCCACCGTCTTTGTCACCAATAGGTCTCTCGGCCTGGGGTGATTTCGAGGTCCGAATGTCGATCTAGGTGACGGCATATTGGCGGAGTCATCTGCAAAACTGACGGGTGCGATGGCCAATACCCACCACGACGTGGCCGGCGTGCGATCGAAATAACAGAAAGCGCTTCCTTGACCGACGTACCGCAAAATGCTCCCCGACACCTCCGTCGCGACCAGGATGCATTTGCTGATGACGGACCGATCTATTACACGAAGAAGGAGCGCCGTCGATTTCTGCGTCGACGCATCGTTGCGGTCCTCGTCCTCCTTGTCCTTGTGCTTATTCCTGTTTGGGTAAGTCTCGGGAGCGCACTTACCGACCAGAGTCTCGGCCCCTCTCCCACGGCGCGTCTCGCAGAGTGGACTCGCGATCATGGAGGTTCAGGGCTGGTCACTTGGATTGAGAACCAGTGGTATTCCCATCATGCGCCCAAGACCGGTGGTGCTCCCAAAAAGGGTGCGATCCCCGGGGCGGTCCACCTTCGACAGCTGACTGGTATTCACGGTGTCCTACCTACGCCAAAGGCGATTGTTCCTCTTGCACTGCCAAAGATCGCGGGCGAGGGAGACTGGCACCCGATCGGCCGAACAATTAATGGCA
The DNA here is from genome assembly GCA_903907185.1 of uncultured Acidimicrobiaceae bacterium. Taxonomy (GTDB): domain Bacteria; phylum Actinomycetota; class Acidimicrobiia; order Acidimicrobiales; family Bog-793; genus CAIVND01. The sequence goes on along the minus strand of CAIVND010000152.1, from coordinate 9,135 downwards.
TCCCGACAATGTTTGACACCTTCATGCGACCCGATCCTGTTCATACAAGCCAGGTCGTTGGCGTGGTTTGGATGGATACCAAGATGCTGAGCATGCGGCTCTACTCGGGTTCGTATATTCCCGGTGGCGGACCCTATAAGTATTCGGCGCCAATTCCTCCAAGTGCTGCAACCTCTTTGGTAGGTGCGTTCAATGCGGGATTTCGCGAGAAGGACGCTCAGGGTGGCTACTACACCGATGGGCGGTCGGTGCTCCCGCTCCGAAAGGGCAGCGCCTCGTTCGTCGTCTACAAAGATGGCTCAGCAACCGTCGCTGACTGGGGACGTGACGCGAAGATGTCGAAGAATGTGGAGTCAGTGCGCCAGAACCTTGTTCTCCTCGTCGATCATGGAAAGTCGGTACCAGGACTTGACCCCATAGACACGTGGCGGTGGGGATACACCGTTAAGGGAGCGGTCTATGTGTGGCGCTCCGCGATTGGGGTTACAAAGTCCGGTGCGCTCGTCTATATCGGTGGGCCCGCGCTGAATATCACGACGCTTGCCAATCTCATGGTGCGTGCAGGAGCGGTGCGTGCCATGGAACTCGACATCAACTCAGCCTGGGTCAACTTCGCGTCGTTTAAACCCACAACGGCCCATGGACTTGCCGGACCAACAAATGGTACCGATCTTCTGTCCACGATGGCCTATCCACCGAGTCACTATTTTGAACCATGGACTCGCGATTTTTTCACTGCGTCAGCTCGGTAACGCCAACACCTCGAGCCATTGCCGACGGGGATTGTGAGCCTTGAGGGCTACGATGAATCTCTGTGAACACCCAGGACATTGACGAGGCACCGGTGGTGAACACACAAAGAGCCGGAGTACTCTCCTTCAGCCGATCGCTGCTTCGCGCAACGCGACCGCGCCAGTGGGTGAAAAATCTCCTCGTCTTCGCGGCACCAGCGGCCGCAGGGGCGTTGGGTCATCTTCACTCAGTTGTCCGTGCTGGCCTTGCCGGTCTGGTATTTATTCTCGCCTCCTGCGGCACCTACCTCATCAACGATGTGAACGATATTTCGAACGATCGTGCGCATCCCACAAAGCGCCTTCGCCCAGTCGCCGCAGGCGAGATCACCGTCCCGGTGGCAGCTTCCCTTGGCGCCATTTTTATTGCAGGCTCAGTGGCCGGCGCCTGGCTGCTGGCAGGGCGCTCACTCGGGCTCTGTTTGGCGACCTACGTCGTGTTGACCTGTGCCTACTCCATGGGGCTGAAACGGATACCGTACCTTGAGCTCGTAATCGTCTCTTCGGGTTTCGTGCTCCGCGCGATCGCTGGCGGCATCGCGGTTCACGTCTCAATTTCGCTTTGGTTCCTTGTCGTAACTTCGGCCTGCGCGCTTCTCATTGCGTCCGGCAAGCGAACCGCCGAGCTGATGTTGCTGCAAGACAAGAGCGAGGCGCACCGAGCCGTGATCGCCCACTACAGCAGTTTGAAACTCGAGTTTGTTCGTATTGGCTTCAGCATCGTTGCCGCTGCAAGCTACGCACTTTGGACCTTTAGCCCTGCAGCCCAGATCGATGCTCATCACACCGACGGCCATGATATTTTCTTCCGCCTCTCAACCGTACCCTTTGTCTTCGGATTAATCGCTTTGGAGCGGCTTCTTCGGCGTGGAGAGGGTGGGGAGCCTGAGGAGTTGGCACTTCGAAGTCACACTCTGCAATTTGCCGGACTGTGTTGTGTCGCGCTCGTCGCGATCGGAATCTACCGGTGAACAAGCCAACGACCACGACGTTCGTCGGCTGGGGTCGGAGCAACGGTTCCGTCTCGCGCCACCACGTTCTCCATTCAGACTCGGAGCTCTCCGCTCTCTATACCGGAGAGGACTCAGTGATCGCGCGTGGTTTGGGTCGTGCCTACGGCGACGCAGCTCAGAGTGGCGGAGGGGTGGTCATCGACTGCACACAGTTCAGCGAGATCATTGATCTTGATCTCTCGCTCGGACGCATTCGAGTCCAGGGAGGCTGTTCATTTGAAGAGATGTTGCGTTACGTCGTCGTCCGCGGCTGGTTCGTTCCAGTAACTCCGGGGACCTCGTTCGTTACGGTTGGTGGAGCGATCGCCGCAGATGTCCACGGGAAGAACCATCACCGCGACGGTTCCATTGCGAACTACATCGAAGAACTCGTACTGGTATCACCCGATGGCACCCATCTCCTGAGCCGGACCTCTGACCCTGATCTTTTTTGGGCAACCTGTGGCGGAATGGGGATGACCGGAGTCATCGTTGAGGCGACGCTTCAACTGGTGCCCATTGAGAGTGCGTACGTGACTGTGGATACCGACCGAACGAACGATCTGGATTCGTGCATGGAGCTGTTGTCCTCGGGCGATGAGCGGTATCGCTACAGCGTTGCGTGGGTTGATGGTCGTATGAAGGGTCGCCATCTTGGCCGTTCGGTCATCACCTCAGGTGATCATGCCAAAGTGGCAGATCTCACTGTGCAACAGCGACATGCTCCACTTGCCTATGACCCAAAGCAGCTTCTACGAGTGCCATTGACGCCGCCGATCTCGATGGTGAACAACCTCACACTTTTGGGATTCAATGAACTGTGGTACCGCCGTTCTCCCGAGCATCGAGAAGGTGAGACGCAGACGATCAATACCTTTTTCTATCCTCTTGACATGCTTGGTGGCTGGAACCGCCTCTATGGCCCACGTGGGTTTACTCAGTATCAGTTTGTAATTCCCTTTGGCGAAGAGGAGGTTGTGCGCTATGCACTAGAGCGTCTGCAGCAGGCGGGCTGTCCCTCGAGTCTCGTTGTCCTCAAGCGCTTTGGGGCAGCGGACGCTGCTCCGATGTCTTTCCCAATCGCTGGATGGACGCTCGCACTCGACATACCTCTTGGCTCATCGTCACTGGCGGTCGCACTCGATGATCTCGATCGCCATGTCGCCAACGCAGGCGGTCGTGTTTATCTGGCAAAGGACGGGCGGGTTCGGCCGGAGTTGGTCCGCACGATGTACCCCCGCCTTGGTGAATTTGTCGCCCAATGCCAACGAGTTGACCCAAAGGGCAAGATTGCCTCAGATCTTTCTCGTCGTATTGGACTGAGAGACTAGGACCTGATGACGTATGACAAAGGATGTCGAAGTGAATGATGTGACCGGTATGCCACAGACAGTGATTGTGATCGGTGGAAGTTCAGATATCGCGCTAGCAACTCTGCGAGTGCTGGCCAGTCGGCGTCTCGAGCGAGTTGTACTGCTCGGCCGTAACGAAGAGACGTTGACGGTGGCAGCAGAGACGCTCCGCGGAGCGGGAGTAGCTGAGGTATCCACCGCGATCTGTGACGTTACCGAGATCGCTCCGGCAACGGCAACAGTCGAGAAGGTCATGACCGAGCTCGGATCAGTTGACCTCGTAATTGTCGCAGCGGGATCTCTTGGTGACTCCAACTTGGAGGTCATTGACGCAGAGAACGTTGCACAAACGATCGCTGCGAACTTCTCCGGTCCGGCGGCGCTGATGGCAACGATCTCGAGAACACTTTCGCGACAGGGATCTGGGCGGATGATTGTGCTCTCATCTGTTGCCGGAGTTCGTGTGCGAAAGGCCAACTTTGTCTACGGATCTGCCAAGGCCGGACTTGATGGATTTGCCTTGGGACTTGATGATGCGCTCGTTGGCAGTGGCGCCTCGATCATGATCGTTCGGCCGGGTTTTGTTCATTCGAAGATGACGCTGGGAATGAAGGCTGCGCCAATGTCGTTAACCCCTGAGGCCGTTGCGGATGAGATCGTGAAAGGTCTTGAGCGGGGTGCTCAGATCGTTTGGGCACCGCCCAAGTTGAAGTGGCTCTTTGCAGTTTTGGTCCACCTTCCCCGAGGGCTGTGGCGGAGAATGCCTAGGTAGCTTCTCTCCCTGCACGTTCTGGGCTCAAAGCGTTTTCAAGATCCGTGAGAGACTGAGGCAAGATCGCCTGCGCGTCGTCGCAGTGGTGCCGGGGAGGTCCCAATGTCTAAACATGCCGAGCTACTTGCACGTCACCGTGCCGTACTTCCGAACTGGCTGGCGCTCAACTATGACGAACCAATCGCATTGGTTGACGGAGAGGGTCGCCACGTCATCGATGCTGAGGGGAAGCGCTATCTCGATTTCTTCGGTGGCATTCTCACAACAAGTATCGGCTACAACCTCCCGGAGATCGTTGAGGTAGCTCGAGATCAGATGGGCAAGATGGTCCACACCTCGACGCTCTATCTCATCGAGGCACAGATTCAACTTGCGGAGCGCATCGCGCAACGATCCGGCATCGAAGATGCGAAGGTATTTTTCGCGAACTCGGGCACGGAGGCGAATGAGGCTGCACTGTTGTTTTCCTGTATCTCACGCCAGTCCAACCAGATCATCGCGCTTCGAAATAGCTATCACGGTCGCTCGTTTACCGCGATGGGAGTTACCGGTACAAGGAGCTGGTCTGCCTCAGGGCTGAATCCGCTCGACGTGAGTTACGTACAGGGTGGATACCGCCTCCGCTCGCCATTTCGCGCGCTTGGTGATGCCGAGTTCATCGAGGCGGTCGCCGATGACCTTCGTGATGTACTTGAAACAACGACAACCGGCGACGTTGCAGCGATCATGGTGGAGCCGATTCAAGGTGTTGGAGGATTTGTTGTCCCACCCGATGGTCTATTCAAGGCAATGCAGGAGATTACGGAACCGCTTGGCATCAACTTCATCTCTGATGAGGTGCAGACCGGTTGGGGTCGCACCGGTACGCCGTACTGGGGGATCTCTCACCATGGTGTTGTCCCCGATGCAATGACCTTTGCAAAGGGACTCGCCAATGGTCTACCGATCGGTGGGGTTGTTGCCCGGGCCGACCTTGTTGATTCAGTAACGGTGAACTCGATCTCAACCTTTGGTGGGAACCCACTGGTCACTGCGGTCGCTCTTGCGACCCTTGACTACATCGACGCCCACAACCTCCCCGTCAATGTCGAACAACGGGGAGAGGAGCTTCTTAGCGGTCTTCGTGAGATCGCGCGGGACTATCCCGAGATCGGGGAGGTCCGTGGAAAGGGACTGATGGTTGCCATCGAATTTGTCGAACCTGGGGGCATCACGCCGGCTCCACAGATCGCATCTCGAGTGATGAACGAGACGGGTAGTCGTGGCCTTCTCGTTGGAAAGGGCGGTCGTCACGGTAACTGTCTCCGCATCGCTCCACCAATGTCTGTCACCGCCGAAGAGGTGGCATCTGCGGTTCAGATTCTGCGAGATGCCGTTCGAGCAGCGGTCGGAAAACCGGTTGGGGTGCACTCGTAGTTCGTGCGTTAGAACCAGTGAAGGAAGGGATGGCCGCTGCGGAAGATGACGGTGAATACCTTACCCACGACGTAGGAGGAGGGGACTGTTCCCCAATACCGTGAGTCGAGTGAGTTCCCTCTGCAGTCGCCCATCACGAAGAAGTGGTTCTTCGCAATTTTTGTTGGCTTGATGGAGAATGTTGTCTGGGAGCACAGGTCGAAACTGGGTTGGGCGTTGAAGTTCGGTAGCCAAGGTTCTTTGATCGATCTACCGTTGATGTAGATCGTGTCACCCTTGGAGCTGATGGTCTCACCGGGGAGCCCGACAACGCGTTTTACGAGATCTGCTGGTTTTGAAGGATCAGTGTCTGCGGGAACACGTTTGAAGACGATGATGTCGCCACGATGAACGTTATGAACGGAAAAAGGGAGACGGTCGACAAGGATCCGATCACCGATCTGCAGTGTTGGGATCATCGATCCCGAGGGGACGTAGAAGGTTTGGGCGACGTAGGTCCGCACACCGAGTGCGAGTAGTCCAGCGATGAGAAGGATCCGCGTCCATTCGAAGACTCGACGGCTCCACGGTGCATGGTCCTTTGATCTCACCTCGGGAACTACCTGCTCGTCGTCGATGATTACCTCTGGTTCTTTCGGGCGAAATGATGTTCTCATTGAAAGGGCAGAGGCCTATCTGTCAACCGGGAGATCGGTGGGGGTGCTTTGCTCAACAGGTTACCGGTTCAACGTTGTAAATATCTGTTGAGTCTTCTTTGGTCGGACGCCCCCGATATTGTTGAGAGGTCATGAGAGCCCGCAGCAAACTGTCGTCTCTCGGGCGGTTCGCAGCTGATCATCGATCTGATCTCCTTGCCCTTAGCTTGCTGTGCCTTCTTGCTTTCGCTTTCCTCTCGCCAGCAGTGAAGGACGGATTTGCCTTTGGTGGTTTTGATATCGATCTTTCATTGAGCTCGCTTACCCGTGGAGCAATTAGTCCGATCCACAGCCCCTATAACGGTGATGCCGTGAGCCAAATGATCGCTTGGAACACGCTCGACTGGCAGATGATCCACCATGGGCAATTTCCGCTGTGGAATCAGTACTCGGTGCTCGGGATGCCGCAGTTCTTGAACTTTGAGTCTTCGGTTCTCAGCCTCCCTGATCTTGTGAGCTACCTCTTTCCGCTTACCGCCGCTTTTTTTGTTGTGGTACTCACCAAGTTGGTGATCGCGGGCACGGGTGCCTATCTCTTCGCTCGTGTCCTGCGGTTGCGACCAACTGCTGCATTTTTCTCCGGCGTGACCTTCATGTTCTCAGGTGCATTTGCCAGTTGGTTGACCTGGCCGCTCTCTGATGTTGCCGCGTGGTCGGGTTGGATCTTGGCGTTCTGTGTCCTTTGCTACCGATCGACCGGGAAGCCAGCGCATGTTGCGGGTCTCGGGGTGGTGGTGGCGTTTTCGGTCTACGGAGGCTTTCCTGAGGCAAACGTGATGTTTGCCATCGTGGTCGCGGCGCTGATCGTCGTCGCCGGACTTGTGAAGCTTGCGCGGCGCGACTCGATCGAACTGCGAGGGCTTGGCCGGACGGTTGGTGGACTCGCGTTCGCGGGTGCGCTGAGTGCGCCGCTGTGGCTGCCCGGGCTCCAAGTCATTGGAGCGGGCCACCGCACACAAGAGGGCCACTATGTCGGCCTTCCCCTGCGTTCACTTCCAACACTTTTCTCTCAGGGATATTTTGGTCTTCCCATCGGAGCGTTCCGTGACCACTTCCAGCTGAGTCGGTGGAACTATTACGAGACGGTCTCTTACGTTGGAATTGTTGCAATTGCGTTGGTCCTTGTCGCGCTCTTTGCTCGCTGGCGTCGACCGGTGGTTGCTGGGCTCGTCATTGCGTTACTCGTCTCGCTTGCCATGACCTATCAGCCGACGGCATTTCATCCGGTGCAAGACCTGCTCGATCGATCGGGACAGCTGTCCGCAATCCGATTTGAGCGGACGAGAGTGTTCACGGCATTTCTTGTTGCCATCGTGGCTGGATTCGGACTCGATCAGCTTCTTACCAAGTGGAAACGGCCAAAGACTCGACAGGTGTTCCTTATCTCTGCTGGCATCGCAGCGTTACTGATTGCGGCATCGGTCGTTACCTCGTTTGATGATCATCTCGTCGGGAGTGCACACAGCGAACGGCTGCACGCGTTGCTGTGGCCAGTAGTACTCGCCGGATGCCTAGTTCTTTGTTCGGTTGTGGCGATGTGGTATGGAACAAAGTTGGTAGGCCGGTGTGTCGTTGTTCTCGCCTGCATTGCTCAGACGGTATTTCTCTTTTTCGCCGGCGTCGGCATCCCCACGTACAACCGATCGATCTATCCGGTGACGCCGGCGGTGAGTGAACTCAAGAGCATCGTTGGTAATTCGCTCGTCGGACTTGATGGCGGAAATACCTCGAATGTCCGACTCTTTAGTCACATCGGGTTCTACCCAAATGTCAATATCGGCTATCACATCCGGCTCTTTGGTGTTCATGATCCACTTGTGCCAAAGGCGTACTTCACCTCATGGCCATTTCCCGCTGCTGCACCGCAACGTTTTGGTGTGGGACTGTTCACACCGGATATCAATAGCGCAGCACTCGCTCGGCGTTATGGCATCGCCTACGTCCTTGTCGCGCCGGGTCTTGCGGCGCCCTCTGGTATGCAACAAGTAGCGGTAATCGCTGGCGAAGCTTTGTACCATGTCTCGAGATCGACGCAGTTCTCCCTTCTCGACGCTGCCACGGGTTCTGTCCATTCCGTTACCACCAACGGGAATGGAAGTTACCAAGTCAGTGTCACAACAAAGGGCGCAGCGCAACTCATCTGTCGAGTGACCGATCTTCCTGGATGGCGTATTGACGTTGACGGCCAAAGGGTTATCCCGCACACGTTTGAGAGCGTGATGCTTCGAGTGAGCCTTCCGCCAGGCAGACACCGCGTTGAAATGCGCTACTGGCCTGCACGGATGAGCTATGGACTCATCCTTGCGCTGAGTGGAGCAGTTGTCTTTGGGCTGTATCTGCTGTTTGTGCTGAGAGGTCGATTGGGGAAGAAAATGAGAGGTAGCGCTTGAATTGCCACCAGAACCGCTCGAGGATCCGGCGCATACCAACCCCTCGAAGGATGTGGATACACTGGAGGTGAAGGGGTTCATGTACCGCAGTTTTTGCAAGCACAACATCCCTTCCCGGCGGAGACGTCGGGGGTCGACGGGTTTAAAGCCCGCAACGGCCAAGAAAGGAGGGATTGTTTGTGGCTACAGGAACTGTGAAGTGGTTTAACCCCGATAAAGGGTTTGGATTTATTGCACAAGATGGTGGCGCAGATGTTTTCGTACACTTCAGTGCGATCGAGGGCAACGGCTACCGCAACTTGAACGAAAATGACAAGGTTGAGTTCGAAGTGACGCAAGGGGCTAAGGGCCCCAACGCCGCTAACGTTCGCGTTATCGGTTAACTACACCGATTTGATATCTCTTTGATGTCGTCTCTGTAGTTTTTAGAAATCAAAAAAGCCCCGCGCAGATTCGCTCTGCGTGGGGCTTTTTTGATTCTTGTTCAACGGGATCTTGTCAGACAGAGACCGGGGTGGCCAAAGCATCGATTGCAACGTGCATCTCTGCAAAGACGGCATTGAGCTCGTCGGCAGAGATGAGGGCACGATGGGGCAGAACCGAGAGCAGGTTCTGTACGGCAACTGCAGCTGCTGGGTCGATCTCATTGGCAATCGACCAAATGCTCAGTAGGGGGTTAATGACTCGGCTCGCTGAATTCACTCCCTGACCATGCAGGGCCATCAGC
>CAIVND010000151.1 GCA_903907185.1 uncultured Acidimicrobiaceae bacterium | reverse complement strand
CACGAGACCGAGCGGTTCTTGCAACTGACGGACGATACAAGGACCAAGCGCCTGAGCAGCTCGCGGGTGCGATGGTCGATGCTGAGATCGTCATTGGGGGAGGGCAAAAGCAGCTCGACGATCTCGCAATCGCTGCGCAGGGTTGTGCTCGCCTTGGCCTCGAGGAGCGCGAAGTGAGTTGGTCTCTCCTCGACCGAGTGACTCGCTCGTTTTCTGCGGGGATTGTGCGAACCACCGGTCTGATCGAAGGTCTTCGTTCGATTAAGGACGAGGGCGAGATTGCAAGAATCGCCCTCGCCTGCGAGATCGCCGATCGAGCGCTTGAAGAGGTGAAACATCGACTTGGAGAGGAACCCACTGAATCGGAGTTTGCGGCTGAGCTTGAGTTTGCCATGCGACGCCTTGGCTCAACTGGTGCCTCCTTTGAGACGATCGTTGCCTCGGGCACCAACAGTGCGCTGCCGCACGCCCGTCCGACGCAACGCACGATCACCGAGGGAGATTTCGTGGTGGTTGACTTCGGGGCCATGGTTGGCGGTTACCACTCCGATATGACACGGACTTTTGTGGTTGGCGCGCCCACCCAGGAGCAACGTGACCACTACGAAGCGGTTCTCGTCGCACAGCAGGCTGGTGTTGATGCCGTCGGTCCAGGTATCTTGGCCTCAGAGGTCGATCGGGCCTGTCGTGAGGCACTCATCGAGCACAATCTTGGGGAGTATTTTACCCATGGGACTGGCCATGGCGTCGGCCGCGAGATCCACGAGGCCCCCTCAGTGGGGTCAGGCGTGACTGATAGCCTGAGCGTAGGAATGGTCGTGACAGTCGAACCTGGTGTCTATCTCGCTGGTACCGGCGGAGTGCGTATCGAAGACACTCTGGTGGTAACGAACGATGGTGCTCGACCGCTTACGACGTCGACAAAGGACTATCTGCTCTAATGGCATTTTCAACGAACGACCTTAAGAACGGCATCGGGCTGAATCTCTCCGATGGACTCTTCACGGTTGTCGAATTTCAACACGTCAAGCCAGGTAAAGGTGGCGCGTTTGTGCGCACCAAGCTGCGAAACTTGCGAACAAAGGCCGTCATCGAAAAGACCTTCCGAGCGGGCGAGTCGGTAGAGCAGGCGATCATCGACAAGCGTGAGATGCAGTATCTCTACAAAGACAACGACGACTACGTGTTCATGGACAACGTCTCGTATGACCAAGTCTCTATCCCATCGAAGTCACTCGGAGATGCTCCGATGTATCTGAAGGAGGGCGACTCAGCGGTCATGCAGCAGTATGGCGACGAGATCGTCGATGTCGACCTTCCGGCCTCGGTGGAACTGACCATCAGTGAGACTGAGCCCGGACTACAGGGCGACCGCGTCTCAGGAGCCCGCAAGCCTGCAACACTCGAAACCGGACTGGTTGTTCAAGTGCCGCTCTTTGTAAACCCGGGTGACAAGATCAAGGTTGATACGCGATCCGGTGAGTACCTCACCAGGGCCTAGTCGCGCGAACGACAGTCGCGGTGCCGGTGCACGGCGTCGGGGTCGAGAGCGTGCACTGGGATTGTTGTATGAGGCCGAGACGAAAGATCTACCTGCGGCTGAGGTCCTCGCGGTGCTACCGACGCCACCAGAACGCTATGCCATCGATCTCTTTGAGGGCGTGATGTTCGAGGCCGAGAGGATCGACGAGCTGATCGGCACCTTCGCTCGCTCGTGGGCGATCGATCGCATGCCGGTCGTTGACCGTCAGCTTTTGCGGGTTGCAACCTATGAGATTCTCTGTCGTCCGGATGTTCCCTGTGCGGTCATCATCGATGAGGCAATCGAACTTGCGAAGGAGTACTCAACGGAGGAGTCTGGCCGATTCGTGAACGGCATTCTCGCGGCGATTGCACGGGAGCTTCGTCCGGATGAGACCACATCGTCACCGGCTATCGCTGCACTTGTCGAGGGCCAGTAGTGAGTGCGGACCACGGTACGCGATACGAACAAGCGGGCGTCGATTACGAGGTGCTCGATGCAGCCAAGCGGATAGCACTTCGTGCTGCCGGCACAACATCGCAGAATGCAGCCCGCCTCGGTGCCACCGTGATCGATGCCTCGCGTGGTGAGCCCGCGGTGGTTGTCTCGCTCGGTGAGGTGCATCTTGGTTTCGTCCTTGAATGCCTCGGAACGAAATCGATGATTGCGAGCAAGTACTTAGAAGAGGCCAACGTCAATCGATTCGATGCAATCGGCTACGACACCGTTGCCGCCATTGTGAATGACTGCTGTTGCGTTGGGGCTCTCCCCTTCGTCGTCAACGCGTATTTCGCCACCGGTGCTGCCTCGTTCTATGCCGGCACCCGTCACGCTCAGCTTGTCGCAGGTTTCCAACGGGGCTGCGACGATGCGGGCGCAGCTTGGGGTGGAGGAGAGTCACCGACGCTCGCCGGTCTCGTTGATCCCAATGAGATCGACCTCGCGGGAAGCGCTGTCGGGCTTGTTCCACCGGGTTCGGCGCCGATCCTCGGTGATCGGCTTGTACATGGCGACGAGATCGTCTTTATTGGTTCGTCGGGCTTGCATGCAAATGGAGCATCGCTCGTCCGATCAGTCGCAGATGAACTGGCGGACGGTCTTGCGACTGAGCTTCCCTCCGGACGTACCTTTGGTGATGCCGTACTCGACCCGAGTGTTATCTATGTCGGACTGGTGGAGGCACTACTTCGAGAGTCGGTTGACGTCCACTATCTCAGCCACATCACCGGACATGGCCTTCGCAAAGTGATGCGTGCCAGTGCAGATCTCTGCTATCGAATTCATACACTTCCCGAGGTTCCCGAGGTGCTTGCGTTTCTTGTCGAACAGGCTCAGCTGTCTCCTCACGAGGCCTATGGAACGTTGAATATGGGTGTTGGATTTGCGGTCTATGTCGCCAAGGGCGAGGGAGATCGAGTGGTTCGGCTTGCCGTTGATGCTGGTCTTTCTGCCGTCGTAGCGGGCCAGGTCGAAGATGGACCGCGCGAGGTAATTCTCGAGCCTTTAGGAGTTGTCTTTGCCGGCGAGGAACTCGAGCTCAGATCCAATTGAACCGTAGGTAATTCGGGCGCGCGGCCAATTAGTCGCCACTACAATGGTCTGCGTACGTGAAACGGGTCCTGTGAGGCTCGTACGGACATTGGAGGAACGGTGATTGAGCACGCGCGCGGCTCGGCACGCCCAGTGGGGCGAGCCTTTATCTCCCGTTCCGTTGTGATGAGCGCCGACGATCTCCGGAGAGTTCTCGTTCGTATCGCTCACGAGATCATTGAGCACAACCATGGCGCCGAGTCACTGGTAGTTGTTGGCCTACAGACCGGTGGTGCCCCCTTCGCTCGGCATCTTGTGGAGCTTGTCCGAGAGATCAGCGGAGTTGCAGTTCCCTTCGGCCTCCTTGACGTCGCGCTCTACCGGGACGACATCCAGCTTCGGCCAGTGCTCGAACAGTCACCAACGGATATTCCGATCGATCTCACCGATCGAACAGTGGTGATAGTGGACGATGTTCTCTTTACCGGACGTACCGTACGCGCGGCGCTCGATGCGCTCGCCGATCATGGCCGAGCACGCGCCGTTCAACTTGCGGTGATGATCGATCGGGGACATCGGGAGCTACCGATACGACCTGACTACATCGGCAAGAACCTCCCCACCCGGCTTGATGAGATGGTCAAGGTCAGCTGGGAGGGTGTCATGATCGGCGAATTTGCTGAATCAGTGGACCGATGACCATCGAGACGATCGATCGTGAGGCAGGTCGCGACAATCTGTTATCCGTCTCTGATCTTGGACGGGAGGGCATCCTTGAGATCTTGCATCAGGCCGATGCCTTTGCGGAGATCTCGCATCGTCCAATGCCAAAGGTTCCAGCGCTTCGCGGTCGGACGATTGTGACCGTCTTCTTCGAAAACTCCACTCGGACGAGACTCTCCTTTGAGATGGCCGCGCAGCGTCTCAACGCAGATGTTTTGACGTTTTTTTCGGCGACATCTTCGGTTCAAAAGGGAGAGTCGCTTCGAGACACGGTGCAGACCGTCGATGCCCTTGGCGTCGATGCGATCATTATCCGCCACCCCTCCTCGGGCGCTGCACTCCAGGCAAGTCGGTGGGTCCGAGCATCGGTGATCAACGCGGGCGATGGTCAGCACGAGCATCCGACACAGGCTCTCCTCGACGCGTTCACGATCCGGGAGGCGTTGAGTAGGCGTAGCGGTCAGGTAGTTGATGATTTTGCTGGTCTGCGGGTCAACATTGTCGGCGATGTTCGCCACTCTCGGGTTGCGAGATCCAACGTCTTGGCTCTCGCCGCACTTGGGGCAGAGGTCACGTTGGTGGCTCCAGAGGCACTTCTGCCGATCTCGACCGAGGGTTGGCCAATCGCACGAGTCACGACCGATCTCGATTCCACCCTTGATTCCACCGATGTCTGTTACCTGTTGCGGATACAGCATGAGCGCATGGCCGAGGCTCATCTCGACGATCTCGATGAGTACCGACGTCACTTCGGTCTCACTACCGAGCGCGCAGCGCGACTTGGTAAGGATGCACTGATCATGCATCCAGGACCGATGAATCGCGGGGTAGAGATCGATTCAACGGTCGCGGATCTACCAAATGCGCTCATCCTCGATCAGGCTCGAAATGGCGTACCGGTGCGGATGGCGGTGCTCTTCCGGCTTCTCGGCGGCCCGCGCACCGTTGGCGCAGAGTCAGGTGATCTTGTTGAGTAAGGCGGAAGAGATCATCATCAAGGGAGCGACCTTGGTGGACGCGGCCGGCGAGCGTCGGATGGATGTCCTTGTGCGAGGAGAGACCATCGTTGCTGTCGCAGAGTCGGTTGAGGTACCGATTGGCGCGCGGATTGTCGACGGTGCAAATGGTTACCTGCTTCCCGCGTTTGTGGACCTTCATACTCATCTTCGCGAACCCGGAGGAGAACGCTCGGAGACGGTTGAGAGTGGTTCACGCGCGGCAGCAATCGGTGGCTATCGCGCCGTGGTCGCGATGCCGAACACGTCACCGACGATCGACAGTGTCGAGATCGTTCGCCACCTCCACGACCTTGCTCGCAACACGCTCTGTGAGGTCGCGCTCTCGGGGTCGATCACCATCGGTCGACTCGGTGAGAAGCTCACACCCATGGCCGATCTCGCGGAGTTCGGTATCTGCCTCTTTACTGATGATGGTCGTGGAGTTCAGAGCGATGCATTAATGCGCGAGGCGCTTATCGTCGCGTCGCGCCTTGGGCTCACTCTCGGACAGCACTGTGAGAATGAGGAACACGCAAAGGGCGCGCCCATGCACGAGGGTGTCTGGTCATCAAAGTTGGGACTTGCTGGACAGCCATCAAGTGCGGAGGAGGTGATGGTCGAGCGTGACCTTGAACTTGTTCGTGAGCTCGGTGCCTCGATGCACTTCCTCCATCTTTCAACGATAGGAGCTATCGATCTTGTGCGAAGGGCGAAGAGGGAGGGCCTATCGATCACCGCTGAGGCGACCCCCCACCATCTCTCACTCTCCGATGCGGAGATTGCCTCGTACAACCCCGTCTTTAAGGTCAACCCTCCACTTCGCACCGCTGCCGACGTGAATGGGGTCCGTGCGGGAATCCTCGATGGGACAATCGATGCCATCGCGACCGACCACGCTCCGCACTCACCTGAACTTAAAGATGAACCATTTGATTGTGCTCCGCCCGGAATGATCGGCCTCGAAACAGCGTTTGCTGTTGCCTACACCGAACTTGTTGCAAAGGCCCATCTACGGATCACCGACGATCCAACTCTGCCAGCGCTGTCGATGCTCGATCTTGTCAGGTTGTTCACACTGTCGCCAGCACGGATCGCCCGACTCGATCGTCATGAGCACTGCGGAGAGATCGTTGTTGGAGCTCGAGCTGACCTTGTGGTCTTTGATCCAACAGAACGCTGGAAGGTGGAGGAATCTTCGACAGCGAGTCGATCACATAACACCCCATTCGCCCAACTCGATCTTGTCGGCCGCGTCCGGCACACGCTCTATCGAGGAGAACTTGTGGTTACGGATGCAGATGCACAGCGATGAATACGACAAGCAATTTATGAGAGGTATGGAATAGCACCGATGAGTTTTTCGAGAATTCGCAACGAGGCGACACTTGTGCTCGCTGATGGCACAGTCTTTAGTGGCGAAGCGATCGGGGCAACCGACGTTGACCCAAATAAGATCTCCACCGGCGAACTGGTCTTTAACACCTCTCTCACCGGCTATCAGGAGATCATCACCGACCCCTCCTATGCCGGCCAGGTCGTTGCCTTTACCTACCCGCACATCGGAAGTTATGGAATCTCCGATGTCGATAATGAAAGTGTCCGACCGTTCTGTCGAGGCGTCATCGTCCGCGACCTGGTTGAGGTACCCAGCAACTGGCGGTCAACGGAGGACCTTGAAGGCTTTCTCACCCGTCATGGGGTCGGTGGTGTGATGGGGATCGACACCCGGAGATTGACCCGCCACATCCGAGAGGCGGGCGCAATGACCTGTGCCTTTGGCGGCGCGCCAGTCGCCGACCTTCTGCGAGCGGCCAGAGCGGAGCCAGGTACCGCAGGGATGAATCTTGTCGATGAGGTGTCAACGGTCGATCCCTACTTCGTGGGAACAGGATCACGGGTGATCGTTGCCTATGACTACGGGATCAAGTCAACGATCCTTCGTCATCTCAGCACACTTGGAACGGTTGAGGTCGTACCGGCTGATACGCCAGCCGCAGAGGTACTTGGTCGCAATCCTGATGGTGTCTTTCTCTCCAATGGCCCTGGCGATCCTGAAGCACTTCCACACCTGGTGAACGAGATCGTCAATCTCCTTGATGCGGTACCGGTCTTTGGGATCTGTCTCGGTCACCAGCTCCTTGCGACGGCACTTGGTGCAAAGACCTACAAGTTGCCGTTCGGTCATCACGGGGCGAATCATCCGGTGCAACGACTCTCCACGGGGGTGGTTGAGGTCACCGCGCAGAACCATGGTTATGCAGTGAGCGAAGAGACGCTACGCGATGCGACCGTAACGCATCGAAATCTCAACGATGGAGTTGTTGAGGGAATCAATTCCACGACGATCCCCGCCTTCTCCGTTCAATATCACCCCGAGGCAGGACCAGGTCCACACGATGCGCTCTATCTCTTCGATGAGTTCGCTCACCTCATGGATACGAAGAGTCTAAAGATGAGGAGGCTCTAACGATGCCAAAGCGCACAGACATCAAGTCGATTCTCGTCATCGGTTCGGGCCCGATCGTCATCGGCCAGGCCTGCGAGTTCGATTACTCCGGAACACAGGCCTGCAGGGTTCTCAAAGAAGAGGGCTATCGGGTCATCCTTGCAAACTCCAATCCGGCGACGATCATGACCGACCCCGATCTTGCCGATCGGACCTACATCGAACCGCTAGATCGAGCGGTGCTGCGTGCGATCATCGAGCGAGAGCGTCCCGATGCACTTTTGCCAACCATGGGGGGACAGACCGCCCTTAATCTCGCCATGGATCTACGTGCCGACGGAGTTCTCGATGAATTCAACGTCGAGCTCATCGGTGCAAGCACCGAGGCGATCGTTACTGCGGAGAACCGCGAGGTATTCAAGGAGGCGATGACCGAGATCGGCCTATCAACTCCAGAGTCTGGATTCGCCCACAGCCTTGCTGAGGCTATCGAGATTGGAACACAGATCGGCTGTCCGTTGATGGTTCGTCCATCGTTCATCCTCGGCGGTAAGGGAACTGGCATCGCGAAGACAATGGAAGATTTCACCCGACTCGCACAAGAGGGTATTGAGGCAAGCCCGGTGAGCGAGATCCTCGTGGAGCGGTCCATCGAAGGGTGGAAAGAGTACGAACTTGAGGTGATGCGCGACTATGCAGATAACTGCGTCATCGTCTGTTCGATCGAAAACTTTGATGCAATGGGCGTGCATACGGGAGATTCGATCACCGTCGCACCCGCGCAGACCCTGTCTGATGTTGAGTATCAGTCGATGCGTGATGACGCCTTCAAAGTTATTCGGAGAGTCGGAGTCGAGACGGGTGGATCCAATATTCAATTTGCGGTGAACCCGGCCACCGGTGAACGGATCGTTATCGAGATGAATCCTCGCGTCTCACGTTCGTCGGCATTGGCCTCAAAGGCAACAGGGTTCCCGATCGCAAAGATCGCCGCCCGTCTTGCTGTTGGCTATCGCCTCGATGAGATCGTCAATGACATTACGAAGGCCACTCCGGCAAGTTTTGAACCAAGTATCGATTATGTCGTGACAAAGATCCCTCGTTGGGCCTTTGAGAAGCTTCCTGGAGCACCAGATCGACTGGGAACTCGAATGCAAAGTGTTGGCGAGGTGATGGCGATCGGGCGCACCTTCCCGGAGTCGTTCCAAAAGGCACTTCGTGGACTAGAGCAGGGTCGCTTCGGCCTCAATGGCGATCCGGGAGAGCAGGCCTTCGACGCGGTCAGTGACGAAGCGCTGCTCGGACGCATCGCCGTGCCCACGCCCGATCGACCCTTCCAACTTGAGGCACTGCTCCGTCGCGGGATCTCGCCGGAAAAGATCTGTGCGACCACCAAGATCGATCCGTGGTTCATCGATCAGCTGATGTTGATCGTCGAGGCTCGACGTCACATCGATGAGATCGCCAAGCTCGATGATCCGCTCGAATCGATCACACCGACGATGTGGCGAAAACTAAAACGGCTGGGGTTCTCTGATGCTCAGTTTGCCTATCTGTTCCAATGTCCCGAAGAGATGGTGCGCCGATCTCGCATCGGTGCTGGTGTCATCGCCACATTTAAGACGGTTGACACCTGCGCGGCAGAGTTCGCTGCGGAGACTCCCTACTACTACTCAACCTATGAGGATGAGGACGAGGTGAAACCGGGAGGTCGGCCACGGGCGATCATCTTGGGCTCTGGACCCAACCGAATTGGGCAGGGCATCGAGTTTGACTACTGCTGCGTTCATGCCTCGATGGCACTTCGTGAGGCAGGGTTCGAGACGATCATGATCAACTGCAATCCGGAGACGGTCTCTACGGACTACGACACCTCGGACCGCCTGTATTTCGAGCCGATCACCGAAGAGGACGTGTTAAACGTCATCGCGGCCGAGCGCCGTGCCGGCGGAGAGATCAAGGGTGTGATCGTAGGACTTGGCGGTCAGACACCGCTCAAGCTTTCGGGGAAGCTCGATCCCTCGCTTATCCTCGGGACCTCTGCGGCCTCGATCGATCTTGCCGAGGATCGTGAACGGTGGAACCAACTGTGCCAAGAGCTTGCTATTCCACAGCCTCCCGGGGCAACGGCAACCGACCTCACCGAGGCGTTAGCGATCGTCGCCACTATTGGCTATCCGGCACTTGTTCGACCGAGCTATGTCTTGGGCGGCCGTGCGATGGAGATCGTCTATGACGATGAAGGGCTTGCCTCTGCGATGGCGACGATCGCCGGCTTCAGTTCAATCGATACGGGCAGTCCGGTTGGTGCCGGATCACTGGGGCGTGAGGGCGGACTTTCGGCCGAGCGGCCGGTGTTGATCGACCACTTCCTCGAAGATGCCGTCGAGGTTGATGTCGATGCTGTGCGTGACGGAGTCGGTGAGGTTCTGATCGGGGGCGTCTTGGAGCACGTCGAAGAGGCAGGTGTGCACTCAGGTGACTCTGCGTGTGTCATTCCTCCACCAACATTGACGGACGAGACTGTTTCGACGATCGTCCGGTACACCGAAGAGATTGCTCTTGCGCTCAATGTCATTGGGCCGATCAATGTTCAATATGCCGTACAGGCCGGCCAGGTCTATGTGATTGAGGCGAACCCTCGCGCCTCGCGCACCGTACCGTTCGTGGCAAAGGCAACTGGGGTCCCACTCGCAAAGATCGCCGCCAGAGTCATGGCGGGATCCTCGCTCGAAGAGTTGAGAGGGGAGGGCCTCCTCGTTGCTCCGGGAATACCCACGCACGTCAGTGTCAAAGAGGCGGTTCTTCCCTTTGATCGTTTCCCAGAGGTTGACGCGCTCCTTGGCCCAGAGATGCGCTCTACCGGAGAGGTGATGGGTGTTGCATCTACCTTCGGTCTTGCATTTGCAAAGAGTCAGATCGCGGCGGGAAATACACTGCCGTCGAGCGGATCAGTCTTTCTCTCACTTGCGGATCGAGACAAGGCGGCTGGTTTGCTTGCCGCAAGAGCATTTGCCGAACTCGGATTTGGAATCGCCGCGACAACTGGAACAGCTTCGTATCTCGAGGAGAACGGTGTGACGGTGGCCACACTTGTCTCCAAGCTCAGCGAGGGTGAAGAGCGAGATGGGGCCAACCTCAAGGGTTCTGTCGCGCAACATCCTGACTGGATCGACGGTATCTCGTTGATCGCAAGTGGTGCGGTAACGCTGGTGGTCAATACTCCGCGGGGACGGGGTCCTCGCGCGGACGGCGCCTATCTTCGTCGAGCCGCAGCGTTGAACAACGTGCCGGTTGTTACCACCGTCGCTGCGGCACGAGCCGCTGCACAGGGAATTCGGGATTGGTTGACGCTCGGACTCGATGTGACCTCAATCCAAGAGCACCATGTGGCGATGCGATGAACAGTTCGGTGGATCTCAGCGTGCGAGTTGGTGACGTATCGCTCGCGAGCCCGATACTCACTGCAGCGGGGACTTCGGGACACGGTGCGGAGTTGGGTGCCTACGTGGATCTCGCAACGCTTGGCGCAGTGGTCGTGAAGTCACTGAGCGCAGATCCTTGGCCGGGCAACCCATCACCTCGCGTGGCTCCCGTGCGGGCGGGCATGCTCAACAGCGTTGGTCTCCAGGGCCGTGGCGTTCCAGCGTGGATTGAAGAGGAGCTTCCCTCCCTTGTCGAGTTGCATGCGACGGTGGTCGTAAGTATCTGGGGACGGAGCGTTGCTGACTTTGCCCGCGCAGCGTCGATGTTGCGCGGACTGCCCGAGTCGGTCGTCGCGCTCGAGGTAAATATCTCCTGTCCAAATGTGGAGGATCGCTCAAGGATGTTTGCCCACTCGGTGAGTGCGACCCAAGAGGTTCTCGAGGCGACGAGCTCCGCAGGGCTGCCACGTTGGGCAAAGCTGTCGCCGAATGTCTCCGATATCGCCGAGATCGCTGGAGCGGCTCGGGCAGGTGGTGCAACAGCCGTTACGCTGATCAACACTGTGCTCGGGCTCGGTATCGACATCGACCACCGCCGTCCAGTTCTTGGCGCCATCGGTGGCGGCCTTTCGGGCCCGGCAGTCCATCCCGTTGCACTGCGGGCGGTCTTTGACTGCCATAGAGCACACCCTGACCTTCCCATTGTTGGTGTCGGCGGAGTGAGCACGGGACGAGAGGCAGTTGCCTTGATGATGGCAGGAGCAAGCGCAGTTGGAGTCGGTACGGCGACTTTCGCCGAGCCTCGAGCGACAAGCCGAATTCTCAAAGAGCTAACGAGTTGGTGTGAGGGCGAGAACATCAAGCGAGTTGCCGAGCTGACAGGAGTCGCACATGGTTGATCGATCGCTCTTTTCTACAACAGAGTTTGAACGTGCACGCCAGCAGGTGGTCCTGGCGCTCGACGTCGATACATTGAACGAAGCAACTGCGCTGACGCAACTCCTGCATCCCTATGTTGGAACGATCAAGATCGGACTGGAGCTGTATCTTTCAGAGGGAAGACAGGCAGTATTGGCACTAAGCAATTTCGATGTTGACATCTTCTTGGACCTCAAATTGCATGACATCCCCACGACGGTCGAGCGGAGCGCCCGAGTTGTGGGAGCACTTGGAGTTCGCTATCTCACTGTGCACACGAGTGGTGGCGAAGAGATGGTGCGCGCCTGTGTGAATGGTTTACGTGAGGGTGCATCAGATAGTGGTCACCTGCCAACAATTGCGGTCGGCGTTACGGTGCTGACGAGTGATCGAGAAGCTCCTCCGGCTGAGCTGACGCGTCGTTCACGTATTGCAAAGGATGCTGGTTGTGGTGCACTTGTCTGCGCTGCAACAGACTTGGCAATCACCCGCGAATTCGCGCCGGGATTGATGACCATCGTTCCGGGAACTCGTCCAGCGGGAGTCGCACTTGATGATCAGCGGCGAACGATGACGCCGCCCGAAGCCATCCAACGAGGTGCAGATCTTTTGGTTCTTGGACGACCGATTACGAGAGCGAACGACCCGGAACTTGCGGCACTGACGATCGTAAGTTCATTGATCTAACGATCTCGTCGAGCACCTTTTTGACGAGCTGTATGGCGCTGCATACTGCGCAGACGAAAGAAATATTTTCTCGTAGAACCTTACCGAGACAGGTAGTTTTCGTACGATTCGTTCGCCGGCGAGGTGGCACGAAGTCATCGTCGGCGCTAACGTACCTGCCATGCCACAACCCCCCGCACTTACCCCTGAACAAAGAACCGCCGCTCTCGCAAAGGCTGCAATTGCCCGCAAGGCACGTGCAGAGGTCAAAGACCACCTGAAGAGTGGACGCGTAACCCTAAAAGAGTTGGTCGAGAAGGCACCGAACGATGAGATCGTCGGCAAGATGAAGGTTCTTGCTGCGCTTGAGTCACTCCCCGGTACCGGCAAGGTTAAAGCTCGTAAGCTGATGGAGCAGGTTGGAATCTCCGAGACCCGTCGACTGCAGGGTCTTGGCGCCAAGCAGATCGTGGCGCTTCTTGAGGCCATCGAGCGACCCTGATTCTCGTCGTCTCCGGCCCCGGAGGGGCCGGCAAGGGAACGGTCATCGATCGACTTGTCGCGTCTGACCCTCGGCTGAGGCTGTCGCGCTCATGGACGACGCGCCAGCGGCGCGTGGGTGAGCCTGAGGACGCTTACACCTTTGTGGACGAAGCTTCCTTCCAACAACGTGTCGACGAGGGCGGTTTCCTTGAGTGGGCGAAGGTCCTCGATTACTCCTATGGAACACCTCTGCCCGAGTCAGGTGACGATCATGACCTCGTACTGGAGATCGACATCCAAGGAGCCCGTCAGGTGAGAGAGCGCTGCAAGGACGTAGTCTGCGTCCTTCTTGATGCTCCCTCGCGAGCGGTACAGGAGGAGCGGCTACGCGGCCGCGGAGACGAAGAGGCCCACGTCACGGCTCGTCTTGCGCTCGGGGAGCGGGAGATGGCAGAGGGAAGGGCCTTTGCTGACGCAATTGTCATCAACGACAGCCTTGAGCAGGCCACCCGCGAACTCGCCGCTATAGTTGAGGCCTCAAGGCAACGCCTCTCCCTTTAAGAAGAGGGTGGCGTCGGCCAAACATCTTTGCTCTTGGCGACATCTACACGCCGGAGACTTGATTGAGCTTAAAGAAGGAGCCAGATGGCTGAGCCACGTAGCACGCTGATCGATCCCCCTATTGAGGATCTTCTTGACAAGGTTGACTCCAAATTCACCTTAGTGACGCTCTCTTCGAAGCGTGCTCGACAGATCAACGCTTACTTCAATCAGCTCGGTGAGGGTCTTGGTGCTGTGGTGCCTCCACAGGTGACCTCACTCGCACGCAAACCTCTGTCGATTGCTATGGAGGAGATTGCAGCATCAAAGGTCCAGGCTGGAGAGCCTGGTGCGGACCTCGTCACCGAACTCGGTCCCGAAGAGGAGGCTGAGCTCGCGATGCTTGCGGCTCTTGCTGGTGAGGTTGAAGAGATTGAAGAGCTCGTAGAACTTGTCGAGGCCGTCGAAGCCATTGAGATCGCTGAGGAGCTTGTCGAGACCGCTAGCACCGAACCGAGCGACGACACGTCGGTTTAGTTAGTCGCGCACTAACGCGCGAACTCAACGGTGGTCAGCGAAGCGCACGAGGGAGATTCCATGACGATTGAATCTCATGATGGATCATCGTCCGATCTGGACGTACTGAACGGAGCAACGGTTGTACTCGGGGTAACCGGGGGAATCGCTGCCTATAAATCCGTCGAACTGCTTCGCCGTCTTATGGATCTTGGCGCCTATGTAATCCCCGTATTGACGGAGTCTGCGCTGCGTTTTGTTGGCGCAGCGACCTTCTCCGCCCTTGCCTCAGAGACAGCGAAAACTTCGCTCTTCGATCTCACCGACCCAATTCTGCATACTCGTCTCGGTCAGCAGGCTGATCTCATCGTTGTCGCTCCCGCGACCGCGCGCCTGATCGGTGAATATGCCCATGGGATCTCTCGTGATCTATTGACAACAACGCTGATCGCGACGGTGGCGCCCGTTGTACTGTGCCCAGCGATGCACACGGAGATGTGGAATCACGTTTCGATCCAAGAGAACATGGAAACGCTGCGCCGTCGAGGAGTTTTCGTAGTGGAGCCCGAGCGTGGTCGTCTTGCTGGCGGCGATATCGGTGAAGGACGACTTGCAGCCGTCGACGTGATCTTGGAGGCCTGTGCTCGATCCCTGGCACCAAAGAGAGACCTCGCCGGAAAAAACGTGGTAATCAGCGCGGGGGGGACGCGCGAGGCAATTGATCCCGTTCGGTTTATCGCCAATCACTCCTCCGGAAAGCAGGGTTACGCGCTCGCCGAGGATGCACGCCGTCGAGGCGCCCAAGTGACGCTGGTAACGACGGTAGATCGACCTTCGTTGCCCGGCATCGAGACCGTCAGTGTGGACAGTGCACAGCAGCTCTTCGAGGCCGTTCTTCGGCTCGCTGACCAAGCAGATATCGTAGTCATGGCTGCCGCCGTGGCTGATTTTCGTCCGGTGGCGACGGCGACGCAAAAGCTCAAAAAGCGAGCTGGAATCCCGGAGATCATTCTGGAGCCAACACCAGATACCTTGGCTGAGCTGGGACGACGGAGGCGGCCGGGTCAGGTCATTGTCGGGTTTGCTGCAGAGACCGAGGATGTGATCGCCAATGGTGCAAGGAAACTCAAAGACAAAAGGGTTGACCTCATCGTCGTGAATGATGTTTCGCAAGAGGGAGCTGGATTTCACAGTGATCTCAATGCTGTCGTTATTCTTGGCCAAAATGACCGAAGAATTGACGTAGGACTCGGGCCAAAGTCTACGATTGCCCACGCAGTGTTCGACGAGGTCGTTAGCCTGATCGGCAAGCACTGAGCGATCTTTAACACGGACCACGGGTCTATCGACGATTAAAGGAATGGCACGTTGAAGAGTTTCACCTTCACTTCAGAGTCAGTTACAGAGGGTCATCCAGACAAGGTTGCAGACCAAGTCTCCGATACCGTCCTTGATGCGATCCTTGCGCAAGACCCGATGGGTCGTGTTGCGTGCGAGACGTTAGTTACAACGGGTCTGGTCTGCGTCGCTGGCGAGATCACCACCACGACCTACGTCGATATTCCAAAACTTGTCCGTGAGACGATCAACTCCATTGGCTATGACGGCTACGAGGCGGGCTTCGATGGAAACTCCTGCGGAATTATCGTCTCGGTGGACGAACAGTCACCAGATATCAGCCAAGGTGTTACGCACGCGCTCGAGGTCCGGACCGGGTCGGGAGGTGAGGACAAGCTCTCCGAACAGGGTGCAGGTGATCAGGGGATGATGTTTGGATACGCCTGCGACGAGACACCAGACCTCATGCCGATGCCGATCTGGCTTGCGCACCGACTTGCAGAGCGTCTCGCTTTGGTCCGACGTGATGGGACGCTCGACTACCTACGGCCCGATGGAAAGACTCAGGTATCGATCCGGTACGAGGACGGCAGGCCCGTACAGCTTGAGACCGTTCTGATCTCAACCCAGCACAAGCCAGGAGTTGATCTCATTGGTCAGCTCCATCCTGATCTGATCAAGTTTGTGATCGATCCGATCCTGCCGGACTCCTTGGAGACTGGGTCGCACCGCGTGTTGACCAATCCCACCGGAATTTTCGAACTTGGTGGACCCCAAGCCGACACGGGTCTTACCGGCCGCAAAATTATCGTCGACACCTACGGCGGCGCAGCACGACACGGTGGTGGGGCGTTCTCCGGAAAGGATCCATCGAAGGTTGACCGTTCCGCCGCGTATGCCGCGCGTTGGGTCGCGAAGAATGTTGTTGCATCAGGTGCCGCACGGCGTTGTGAGGTACAGGTCGCCTACGCCATCGGGGTGGCTCGTCCTGTATCGGTCATGGTGGAGACCTTTGGTACCTCAACGGTCGACCCGGAATCGATTGCCACGGCGGTCAATGAGGTCTTCGATCTGCGACCTGCAGCGATCATTCGCGACCTTGATCTTCGCCGACCGATCTATCGAAAGACCGCCGCCTACGGGCACTTTGGACGTTCAGAGCCTGAGTTCACCTGGGAGGTCACCTCGCGCGCAGATGACCTGCGTCGCGCACTAAAGATCTAGAAGACATGAGCGGAGCCAAGGCTCCAGATCTCTTGCACGCCGTCAACGTTCTCCCCGATCTCACCGGTATTGATCGGACGTTTACCTACCTCATTCCGAACGAGGTAGCTGTTACGACCGGAATGATCGTACGGATCAATCTTGCGAATCGAAGGGTTCGCGCCTGGATCGTTGATGATCATGTTGACATTCCTGAGGGCGTGACCTGCAAACCAATCGAAGGAGTGGTCTCTCTCGCACTAGATGTGGATCGCATCGCGCTTGCAAAGTTTGCTGGCTGGCGATACGCCGGCCGGATTCGGCCCTTCCTTCTAGCGGGTTCACCGGAACGGATCGTGCGCGAGCGCGACCTTCCAGACCCACGTTCTTTGGTCGGTACATTGAGCGAAGAGTTGGACCAGACAGATCCTGTGGGTATCGCCACACGCGATCTGATGGCGAGCGGCGGTGGTGTTCTCCAGCTACCTCCAACCGCTCAGCGTCTCAGTGTGGTTCGGTCCGCCCTTGAGATGTTGGAACGTGGCGATCAGCAGGGTAAAGATCTGCTCGTGCTCGTGCCAGAACGCCGAGATGTCGAGACACTTGCCCGCCGACTTCGCCGACTTGGTGTTCGATGCGCCACATTGCCGGAGGATTTCGGTAGTGCCTTTGTGGGAGGTGTTGTCGTGATCGGGACGCGCAATGCTGTCTTTGGACCAGTCGGCTCGCTCGGTGCCATCGTCGTACTTGATGCTCAGTCGGAAAGTTACGTTGATCAACGTGCTCCAACATGGAATGCAACTGTCATCGCGCAAGAACGAGCTCGTCTCGCTGGTGCTATTTGCATCTTGACCTCACCGGCACCTCCACTTGCGATCACCGCGGAGTCGCGAGTGAGACAACTGGAGCGGCCCTATGAGCGTGCACATTGGCCAGCCCTTGAGGTCCTCGATCGACGCAGTGATGATCCGCGGTCGGGTCTGTACTCACCAATGCTCGGCGAAATTGTTCACCTCGCGCTTGAACGCGACGATCGGCCTGTCGCCTGCATCTTGAACCGCACCGGTCGGCTCCGACTCCTTGCGTGTAGATCCTGTGGGGAGGTGGCTCGATGTGAGCACTGTGACGGAGCGATGAGACAGCTCGAGGGTGCAGGCTCGGAAGTTTCACCAGTACTTACCTGTTCTCGATGTGCGAAGACCCGGCCGTTGATCTGTACCTTCTGTCATTCGGGACAGCTAAAGGTGCTCCGTGTTGGGGCGACGCGGGCAGCTGAGGAGCTAAGTGCACTTCTTGGGTTACCAACGAAGCTTGTTACTGGCGACCGGGAGTCAACAGATCGCGCCCAACAGGACGAGATCGATGCACGGGTCATTGTTGGGACAGAGGCCATACTCCATCGGCAAAGTTCTGCCTCGTTAGTGGTCTTTCTTGATTTTGATCAGCACCTTTTTGCGCCGCGTTTCGGTGCAGCGGAGGAGTCACTTTCAATCCTCGCGCTTGCTGGTCGACTCGTCGGTCCGCGAGGGAGCCACAGCGTTGGCGCATTTGCTCGGAGACTTGTCGTTCAGACGCGACTCCCAGAGCACGAAGTTGTCGTTGCAGCACGAGAGGGTGATCCCTCAAAGATCAATGCCACTGAGCTTGTTCGCCGCCGGGAACTGAACCTTCCTCCGAGCTCGGCCATCGCCCTCATCTCTGGCGAAGAGGCAGCTGCATTTATCGAACTCTTGGCTGGTGATCCATCGATCGAGGTTGGGCTCTTCGATGATGTTCCTAATACGCCTAAGCGGCAAGGTTCGATCCGCTACCTCGTGCGCGCGATGAGTACCCGGCTGCTCTGTGAGGCACTGAGCGCGCGCGAGGGTTTTGGCGCTGGTCTTCGTATCGAGGTCGACCCAAGTTCGATCTAGGACCTCGGTCGGGCCTCAATGTTGATCGGTCTTCGCCAGCAAGATTGTCGCAGAGAACGAATCGAGTCAATGTGAAGTGCGAGTCGCCTAGGGCCGTCAGATCCACCCGAGCTCTCGGCATGGCTCGAGACCGCTCGTCCGCAGATAGCGGCATTTCCCTAGATCGTGAGGAGATGCCTCCGCCTCGATGACGCCATTCGAGCAACCAGATATCGCTGGGGCCTGCTGTTTTGCTGAGGGAGAGGGGCTGCTACGCTTCCTACGTCGGCTTTTTGTCGTCCCGGTCTGAGCATCCGCCCAACCGGAGTTCATATCTTGTCGAGGCGACATTCGGTTGCGTCGACGTTTACAAAACGAAGGTTTGCGCAACCTATGCCAGATAAAACGGCGACTATCGCTGAGTACCGCCTGCACGAGACGGACACCGGTTCCTCCGAGGTCCAAATTGCAATTCTCTCTGAGCGGATCAATCACCTCACGGAGCACCTCCGCTCCCACAAGGGTGACCACCACACTCGTCGCGGACTTATGAAGCTCATCGGTCGTCGACGTCGCCTTCTCGACTATGTCGGGAACAATGACATCGAGCGTTACCGCGCTCTGATCGCTCGTCTCGGTATCCGCCGCTAGATCTGCTTTGCCTCCAAACTGGAGGCAAAGAAAACCGAGCGCGAAACCGTGCCCGGCGTATGACGGTGGTGTTAAGCGGGCAGGGTGATCGTCACCTCGCACACGCGTACATCGCCGAACACCAACCACCGATGCTCAGAAGAGCCAGTGGCCAGTCGCCGAGTACTCGAGGGATTCGGGTGCACGACAACTGGGGACTGGCAGGGCGAGCGTCACAACCCCAAGGAGTGACATGGCTGAAGCCATCACTGTCTCGGGCCCCGTCAGTGGGTCCGATCGCACACTTACATTTGAAACTGGAAAGCTCGCTGGCCTTGCCGACGGTGCAGTAGTCGTCCGAGTTGGCGACACCATGGTGCTCGTCACCGCAACTGCAGCGCGCAAAGTGCGCGAGGGCATGGATTTCTTTCCCCTTACTGTTGATATCGAAGAGCGCATGTACGCCGCAGGAAAGATCCCCGGGTCATTCTTCCGTCGTGAGGGCAAGGCCTCAGACCAGGCGACCCTGACCGCCCGTCTTACCGACCGTCCTCTTCGTCCTTCATTTCCCGATGGATTCCGCAACGAGGTGCACGTTGTTGGCACCATTCTCGCTGCCGACCTCGCCAACCCACATGACATTCAGGTCATCAACGGAGCGTCCGCTGCGCTGATGATCTCGGGCGTTCCCTTTGATGGGCCGATCGGCGCCGTGCGCGTTGCCTATTCAACTGAGGGCAAGTGGATTCCACATCCCACCTACCAAGAGGGCGATGACTGCACCTTCGAGCTTGTCGTTGCTGGTCGCGCACTCAGTGAGGAACTCGACGCAGATATCGCGATCATGATGGTTGAAGCTGGTGGAACTGAGCACGCCTGGCAGTACTACCAAGATGGTGCGCCAAAGGTCACCGAGACTGTGGTTGCCGAGGGACTTGAGGCAGCAAAGACCTGGATCCGAGAGTCGATCAATCTGCAGCGCGAGCTCGTCGCTAAAGCTGGTCGAAAGCCAACCATCCCGTTCACGCTGTTCGTTGACTATGGCGACGACGTGGCTAATGCCGTCAAACGGGTCGGCCAAGACAAGATCGCCACAGCAAATGCGATCACCACGAAGCAGGAGCGCGCCGCCGCCCTCGACGTCGCAGGCGATGAGATCGTCGCCGAACTGGCCGCAGAGTTCGGCGACCGCGAGCGTGAGGTTCGCGCTTCGATCCGATCACTCACGAAGCAGCTGGTCCGTAGTCGGATCGTCAATGAGAACCTCCGGATCGATGGCCGTGCGCCAGAGGACATCCGCGAGCTCTCAGCAGAGGTTGGACTTCTTCCTACTGCCCACGGCTCTGGTCTCTTCCAGCGTGGACTTACGCAGGTGCTCAACGTGGCCACCCTTGGCATGCCTCGGATGAATCAGCTGATCGACACCATCGGTGTCGATAACACCAAGCGCTATATCCATCACTACAACTTTCCGCCCTACTCCGTTGGCGAGCCCGGTCGGATGATGGGCCCTCGTCGTCGTGACATTGGTCACGGTCTGTTGGCTGAGCGGGCGCTTTTCCCAGTGATCCCCTCGCAGGAGGAGTTTCCCTATACCCTGCGTCTTGTCTCTGATGTACTGAGTTCAGATGGCTCGACTTCAATGGGTTCAGTCTGTGGATCAACGCTCTCTTTGATGGACGCAGGTGTCCCAATCAAGGCACCT